>VGXJ01000041.1 GCA_016873375.1 Phycisphaerae bacterium | reverse complement strand
ACGCGAGCGATCTGCCGACGACGAAGGGTTCGAGTGCGCGAACGGCGGCGACGCAGACCTCGGTGCCGCGACCGATCGTGAACGCCAGGCCGTGGCCCTCGAGACCGGCAGCATCGGTCCTCAGGATGACATAGGCCGCCGAGTAATCAGGATCGGTATGCACCGCATCGGAGCCGTCCAAGTGATCGCTGGTGGGGAAGCGGACATCGAGGACCTCGAGTGAAGCGATGGTGGGCATGGTCAGGATGCTGAGGGTCGTGGAGGAAGGTGCGTCAATCGCCAAGTCCGTAGAAGCGTGCACAGGATGTCCCGAGCACCTGCTCGCGGTCGCTTGCGCGAAGCCCTAGGAGCAGCTCCTGCGTGATCAAGTCCCAGTGCGCGTAGTTCGCGGCACCAAGGACCACCGGCCAGTCGCTGCCCCACATGGTTCGCGATGGACCGAAGGCATCGAGCACCGAATCGACGAACGGCCGCAGTTCCCGGGCACCCGCGCCGGGCCTCGCCTCGGTGAGCGCGCCGCTGAGCTTGACATAGGCACCGCGCTGTGCGAGCGACTTCAAGCCGCGGAGCCAAGGGCCCGCCTCGGTCCACTCTCCGCCGAGGGCGATCGAGGGCTTGGCCATGTGATCGACCACCACACGCAGCGTCGGGTGCCGGTCCATCAGCCGCGCGATCGCGCCGAGCTGGTGCGGACGGATCAGCGCATCGAAACGAATGCCGTGCGCCGCCATCCAGGCGAGAGCAGGCTGGCAGCGCGCATCGAGGATCCAGCGGTCATCCGCAAGATCCTGCAGCATCGGCCGCACGCCCACGAGTGGACCGCGCTCGCGGAGCCGCATGATGTCTGCGACTGCACCTGTCGATCGCAGATCGACCCAGCCGACGACACCCTCGATCCAAGGATGCTGCCGCGCCAACTCAAGCAGGAAGAGCGATTCCTCCACGCTCTCGGCAGCCTGCACGGCGATGCAGCCGCTGATGCCGCGGGCGAGCAGCTGCGGGCGAAGCTGGTCAGGCTCAAAGTCATTCCACAGCGCGGTCATCGAGGGCGTGAGCCAGTGGTAGTCGCCGCGCGCGCGACGCCAGAAGTGCTGATGGCTGTCGATCCTTCTGTGGGTCATGGCAGGGGGTCCGGGTCTGCGGGCAACGGTATACCGCCGTGGTCGCTCGATGCGTAGAGGGCCTCGACGAGCTGCATGGAGCGCCATGCATCCTCGATGGGACTGACCAGCGCAGCATCCTCGCCGGCGATGAATCGCTGAAGGTTGCACATCGGTCCACGGAAGGCCGTGGGGAACCACGAGCCGACGAGCGGAACGGTTCGCCACGGCTGTCCATCGACGGCCACCTCGAGCGCATCGGGCTGCCCCGCCGGGTAGTCGAGGTTCACGCCCATCTTCACGACTGCCGCGCCGCGTGTGCCCTCGACGCGGAGTTCACTGGCTTCATGGCGGGGGCCATGCACATGGTGATGATTCATCGAGAGCGTGCATCGCACCTGGTCGCCGACATCGAGGATCGCGCTCGATCGCGTGGCCGGCAGCCCACCCGCCTCGGGGTGGGGCACCGCTCGCGCCCAGACCCGGCGTGGTTCGCCGGCGAGTGATCGCAGCAGGTCGAGGTAGTGGATCGAATGCAGCGTGAACTCGATGCGCTCGAGCGACCGGAGGAATGGCCACTGGTGCCAGGGCATGGCACAGGTGACTCGGGCCTCAAGATCCGTCAGCGCGCCGAGCGCACCGGAGCGCACAAGGTGGGCCAGTGCGATCATCGAGGGTGCGAAGCGAAGTTGGAAGTTCATCGCCGCACGCAGCCTGCGCTCGCGGACCAGGCTCCGCAAGCGTGTGGCGTGGGCAAGATCGAGACCGAGCGGCTTCTGGACGAGTGCGGCGGCGCCACGGGGCAGCGCGGCGAGCACCGAGTCAAGTGCTTGCGGCGGCACCGCGACATCGAAGATCGTGCCGTCGTGCCACAGTTCCGGATCCAGCGTGGAAGAGGCCCGGGCGATGCCCCAGCGATCGGCGAGCGCCTTGGCGCGCTCGAGGTCGGGATCCACGATCGCCTCGACGGCGAAGCCGAGTGCTCGGTACGCCGGCAGGTGGGCATCGGCAACGATCGATCCCGCGCCGAGGATCGTGATCGGTCGGGGCGCCGTCGGCAGCGGCCACGCCTGTGGGAGCGAGCACAGGTCCGAGGCGGTCGATGCGTTCATCCTGCACCTCGGCGTTCGAGCCGCGCGGCGTGCCATCGTCGCACGAGTTCATCGGCGGCCACGCCGGCCAGGAGCACCGCACCGATGACCGCGAACTCAAGCTGTGAACCGAGCCCGAGAAGGTTGATCGAATTGCGCAGGACTTGCAGGGTCGCGGTGCCGAGCACGATGCCGACCACGCTGACGCTGCCGCCCCGCAGGCTGCAGCCCCCGAGCACGGCCGCCGCGATCGCATAGAGCTCGTAGAAGTTCCCGAAGTCACTCGGTTGCGCGCTGCCGACATCGAAGATGAACAGCATGCCGCCGAGCCCCGCGAGCAGGCTGCATGCGACGTACGCCCCGGTGACGAGCCGAGCGGTGGGGATGCCGCTGTAGCGTGCGGCCGATTCGTTGCTGCCGGTGGCGAGCAGCCATCGCCCCCAGACGGTGCGCGTGAGGAAGATCGCCGCAACCGTGGCCAGCACGATGAGCGGGATCGTGGTCGCCGGCAGCCGGAAGGCCTCGAGCCCCGGCAGCGGAATGCGGCCGACGGCGATCGAGCGCAGCTCGGCGAATTCGCCCTGGAATCCCTGCGATTGGTCGCCGGTCATCCAGCGCGCGATGCCGCGGTAAAGGAGCAGCCCGCAGAGCGTGACGAGGAATGGCTGCAGCCGCAGTCGCGTGATGAGCAGGCCGTGCCCGAGACCGATGAGCGCCGACCCGGCCAGCACGATGGGCACGACGGCCCACGGTGACCAACCGTGCTCGATGAGCAGCCACGGCACGGCGATCCCCACGAGGCAGACCACCGAACCGAGCGAAAGATCAATGCCGCCGGTGCCGATCACGAACCCCACGCCGAGCGCCAGGATGGAGAAGAGCGCCGTGCGCTGCACGAGGTTCATCAGGTTGTACGCCGTCAGGAAGTTCTTCCCGTAAAGCGCCGTCACGATGCACACCACGAGGAAAATCCCGAGCAGTCCCCAGTGCTTCCTCATCGTGCTGCCTCCAGGGCGCCGCCCGTGGCGAGCCCCATGATGGCGACTTCCGTGGCGGACTCGCGGGCGAGTTCGCCTGCGATCGCGCCGTCATGCATGACAAGGATGCGATCGGCCAGCAGCAGCACTTCTTCGAGATCGCTCGATGCGAACAGCACCGCGCAGCCGGTCGTGGCTGCGGCGCGTATGGCCTCGTGGATGTCGTGCCGCGCACCCACATCGACGCCGCGCGTGGGCTCGTCGAGCAGGAGCACGCTCGGCTCGACCGCGAGCCACCGGCCCAGGACCGTCTTCTGCTGGTTGCCGCCCGAGAGCGTCTGCACGCGTCGCGCAGGATCGGATGGCCTCAGGCGCAGTCGCGTGATCATGCCATCGACGAGGTCGCGTTCGCCGGCGTGGTCGACCATCCCCACATGGGCGCCGCGCGGGAGCCACGCCATGGAGACATTCGTCCGCACGGGGTCGAGCGTGAACAGTCCGTGCCGGGCGCGGTCCTCGGGAACGATCGCCAGGCCACGGGCAACGCGCTGGGCCATGGTGCCTGACAGCGCACGCCCGTCGAGCATGATCGTGCCGCTGGCGTGACCGAGCCCCGCGATCGCTTCGAGCAGTTCGGTGCGGCCCGCCCCGACGAGACCTGCGAGTCCGACGATCTCGCCGCGCTTGACCACCAGCGAGGCAGGGCGCCGGCGGCGGTGGGACGTGACCACGCCATCGACGACGAGCCGGTCGGGCGCAGCGCCGAGCGAGGGCCGCGCCGTGGTCGGCGGAAGGTCGCGACCGACCATGAGCCGCTCGATCGTCGCGCGATCCATCGAAGCGCGTTCGAGCGTTCCCGCCATGCGGCCATCGCGCAGCACGATCGCGCGATCGGCGATCGCCAGCACTTCGTCGAGGTGGTGGGAAACATAGACGATGGCCACGCCGCTCCGGCGCAGCTCGTCAAGCATCGCGAGGAGGCGGTCAGTCTCCCGCGCACTCAGGCTCGAGGTCGGTTCGTCGAGGATCAGGATGCGCGCGTTCGCGCTGAGGGCCTTCGCGATCTCGACCAGTTGCCGCTGGGCGATCGGCAGGCTGCCGCAGAGCGTCGATGGATCCAGATCGAGGCCCACGCGCGCGAGCCACCGGGCGGCTTCGGCATGCATCGACCGCAGGTCGAGCCAGCCGAAGCGGTGGTGCTCGCGGCCAAGGAGAATCGCACCTGCAAGGTCAAGATGCTCCGCCAAGTTCAGTTCCTGGTGCACAAGCGCGATGCCAACCTGCGTCGCCTCGGCCACGCTGCGCAGGCGCAGCTCGTGCGCATGGCCGTGCTCATCGACCTCCTCAATCGAGCCTGAACTCGGTGCGAGCACGCCCGACAGGATCTTCAGCAGGGTGCTCTTGCCGGCACCGTTCTCGCCCACGATGGCGAGCACTTCGCCTGCGCGGACGTCGGCCTCGATGCCATCAAGGGCGGTCACGCCCGCAAAGCGCCGGCCGATGCCGCGCGTGCGCAGGATCGTCCGGACCATGAGCTCGCTCGGCATGGCCGGACTGTACCCGCGGGTCGTGGCGATCGGCCTCGCCGGCACGACGCTAGCACGGCAGGCCTGCAGCCCGCCGCTGAATCACTTTGCGGCCTTGCCCGCGGCGAGCTTCGCCTTGAGGTCGGACCAGAAGGTATCGACATTGTCCTTCGTGATCGTGCGCGCCGGGATGTTCATCACGCCGTCCTTGGGAATCGCATCGAGCTTGCCCTGCGTCAGCGCGTGAAGCAGCTTGATGCTCTCGTAGCCGTAGCCGTAGGGGTCCTGCACCACGGTGCCGAGCACGATTCCTTCGCGGATGCCCACGAGCACATCGGCGCCCTCGTCGAACGCGGCGATCTTGATCTGGCCGGCACGGCCAGCCTGACGGAACACCTCGACCGCGAGGACCGAGTTGTATTCGAAGAGCCCCGTGACCAGCGCGAGCTTGGGGTGGCGCGTCATCACATCTTCGATGTTGGCCTTGGCCTTCGCGCGATCGAAGGAGTCGGTCCATGTGCCAACGATCGTGTAGCCCCCTTCGGTGAAGGGCTTGGTGTGGTCGTCGCGGCGTTCGGCATCGGTGCTGCGGCCAAGCAGGCCATCGACGAAGCCCTGCCAGCGTCGCTTGGCGTTGTCCTGCTCGAGCCGGCCGATGAAGATGGCCACCTCGCCGCCGCCCGGCAGGCCCTTGCGGGCGAGTTCGCCGCACTGGCGCCCGGCGAGGTAGTTGTCCATGCCGATGTAGCAAAGGCGCGCCGAGCCCGGCGCATCGCTGTCGTTGGTGATGAGCAGCGACTGCTCGGCGACCTGGTTGAGCACCTCCATCTGGTTCTTGGGATCGATCGGGCTCACCGACACGCCGTCGATGCCGCGGATCACGAGGTCCTCAAGCATGCGCTTCTGGTCGCTGAGGCCCGCGCCCGGGAAGACGACCGTGACCTCGCAGCCAAGGTCCTTGCCTGCGGCGAGCGAGCCGGCCTTGGCGATCGTCCAGAAGTCGGCAACGCCATTGCTCACGAACGACAGGTGGGGGGACTTCATCGGCTGCTTGGCGTAGCCGGCGATGCGTTCCTTCTGCGCTGCAACCAGATCGGCAGCGGGGGCGATGGCCATGGCCGTGCACAGCGAGAGGGCAGTGGCGAGGATGGCGACGGTGCGATGGATCGTCATGCCGCGCAGCCTAGCGCAGTAGAGGTAGCCTGCTCCCATGACGAACCTGCCGACCGACCGTCGTGACTTCGTCCGCACCGCAAGCCTGCTCGCCGCTGTCGGGCCGGCGCTGGCCGCTTGCTCAGCACCGTCGGTGACAGGTTCCCAGTCAGCGCCTGCACCCGCACCCGCTCCGGTTCCTCTTCCGCCGCCCGGCCGACCGATGGGTCGCATCAATGTGGGCATCATCGGGTACGGCAAGCGCGCGAGCGAACTGCTGAATGCATTCATGGATCACCCGGGCGTCGAAGTCGTGAGCGTGGCTGAAGTCGTCGAAGTCCGCCGCAACGAGTGCATCGCTCGGGTGAACAAGAAGCGCCGCCGCACGGTGTGCACGGCAGCACGCTCGTGGCGGGAGCTCGTCGCCGATCCTGCCATCGATGCGGTCCTGGTGGCAACGCCTGATCATTGGCACGCCGAGCCATCGATCGCTGCATGCCTGGCCGGCAAGCATGTGTATTGCGAGAAGCCGCTCTCGCTCACGCTTGCCGAGGGCCGTGCGATCGCGGCAGCGGCGCGTGCGACGGGCGTGACCTTCCAGGTGGGGTCGCAACAGCGCTCAGAGTTCAATCACATGTTCGCGACCGCGGCCGAGGCGGTTCGCAATGGCCGCATCGGCACCGTCAAGCGCGTGCTCGCCGGCGTGGGTTCGATGGCAAAGCCCTGTGAACTCCCCGAGGAGCCGCTGCCGCCGGGCATCGACTGGGACGCGTGGCTCGGGCAGGCGGCGTGGCGAGGGTTCAACCACGCGCTCTGCCCGATCGGCATGCATGCTCATTACCCCGCGTGGCGCAACTACGCCGAGTACGCCAACGGCGGTCTGGCTGACTTCGGCGCCCACCACTTCGACATCGCCCAGTGGGCACTCGGCATGGATCTGTCGGGCCCGGTGAAGATCACGCCTCCCGCGGACGGTGCGCTGACGGGTCTGGTGCTGACCTACGCCAATGGCGTGGAACTCGTGCATGGCGGCCCGACCGACTGCACCTTCATCGGCACCGAGGGGACGATTGAAGTCGCTCGCGGGTATCTCAAGGCCTACAAGGGCGAGGACCGCCGCGCGGATCCGGCGATGGAGCTCCTGCGGCCGCCCGGGCCGGGCGAGGTTCGCTTGCCTCGCAACCGATCGCACGTGCATGACTTCCTCACGGCGATCGTGGATGGCCACGAGCCGATCTGCACCGCCGAGACAGGACATCGAAGCGCCACGGTCTGCCACCTTGCGGTCATCGGCTACACCATCGGACAGCCGCTGACCTGGGATCCTGATCGTGAAGAGTTCACGGGCCCGCATAGCGTGCGTGCAAATGCCTTGCGTGGCCGCGCAGTGCGGCCGCATGCGTGAATCCCGCTGTCCGACGGCCACGGCATGAGGCAATCACCATGACCATGAGCGTGCATCGATCCTTTGTGTGTGCTGCCGGTTCCGCGGCGCTGCTGTTCCAGTTGGGGTGTGCAGCGCTGGCGCAGTCGTTGCCACCCACCGCAACGGGAAGCCCCGCGCCGGCCACCGCAACGCCAAGCACGCCGCCATCGGTTCCGGCTCCGAGTGCGCCGAACGAACGGCCACGCTTCCTCAATCCCGAGCCTGTTCCCACGCCAGCACCGAGTGCCGAAGCGATCGCCAAGGCCATCGCCTACAGCGAGTCGAGTTCCGGCCGTGCGGTGCTCGTGATGAAGGATGGTGTGGTGATCGCCGAGCAGTACGCGAACGGCTGGTCGGCCGAGCGGCCGCATGCGTTGGCCAGCGGTACCAAGAGTTTCTCCGGCGTCACGGCGGCAGCTGCGGTGACGGATGGGCTGGTCACGCTCGATGAGCTCGTGAGCGACACGATCACGGAGTGGAAGAAGGATCCGCGCGCGAGCCGCATCACGGTGCGTGAACTGCTCAGCCTGACGAGCGGGCTCGAGCCCAACAGCGAGCTGCTCGGTCGGCAGGGCTACGGCATCAAGGACCTTGGCGGCGCGAGCGACCTGGCATCTCGGCTGAGGTCCGGCGAGCGCGCTCCCGAGAATTGGTACGCCGCCGTCGTGAAGGTGCCGGTCACGGCCGAGCCGGGGCGCACCTTCCGGTACGGGCCATCGCACTTCTACGCATGGGGCGAGTTCCTCACCCGCAAGCTCGCCGCGAGCTCACGGCCAGAGCGCAACTACTGGGACTACATGCACGCGCGCGTCCTCAAGCCTGCGGGCCTCGAGTTTGCCAAGACGCGCTTCGCGCTGGACCAGCAGGGCAACCCCAACCTGCCGGGTGGTGCCCACCTCACCGCACGCGAGTGGGCGCAGTGGGGCGAGTTCGTGCGACGCGGGTGCGCCGTGCGATCAGAGGCTGGAGCAGCATGGACGCCCGTCATCGACCGTGATGCACTGGAGCAGTGCTTCATCGGCAGTCGCGTCAATCCCCAGTATGGGCTGACATGGTGGCTGCTGACCGGCCCCGATGGCTCCGTGGCCAATGTTGGTGGCAGCGAGGGCGGCCGCATGCGCAAGCGACTCGGTCGCGGCGAGCAGCCTGGTCTTGCTGATTTCGCGGCAGGCCAGACCGCCACGATCCTCGATGCCAACGGCACGCCGGTGAAGGCCGTGATGGCTGCCGGCGCGGGCAAGCAGCGGCTCTTCATCCTTCCAGAGCACGGGCTCGTCATCGTGCGGCTCGCCGAGATGAACCAGAAGGGCGTCAACTTCAACGACACGCAGTTCCTGAAGCTGGTGCTGGGCATCGATGGCCGCGGTACCGTGCGCGGCCCCGATGCTCCTGACCGCAACTGACCTCGCGAAATCGCACGGCATGCGCACGCTCTTCAGGGGCGTATCGCTGTCGATCGCCGAGGGTGACCGGCTGGCGCTCATCGGCCCCAACGGCGCTGGCAAGAGCACGCTGCTGCGCATGCTCGCCGCGCGCGAGGACCCCGACTCGGGCTCGGTGCGCACGCCGCGCGGCATCGTGAGCGTGTATGTGCCGCAGCGCGATGACTTCCCCGATGGGCAGACTGCGCGCCAGGCCGTGGCTGCGGCGGCGATCGAGTGCGCACGCTGCCATGGCGATGAACACGAGGCGCTGGTCCTGGCCGGGGTCGTCCTGGGCAAGATCGGCTTCGAGGAAGAGCGGATGGATGCTCCGCTCTCCACGCTCTCCGGCGGCTGGCGCAAGCGCTGCTCGATCGCGGCGGGCCTCGCGCGAGCTGGCGGCACGCCGGATCTGCTCCTGCTCGATGAACCGACCAACCACCTCGATGTCGAGGGCCTCGAATGGCTCGAACGGTTCCTCGTGAAGGGTGCGCAGGACATCCGCGCCGGAACAAGCGTCTTCGTCACGCATGATCGTGTCTTCCTCGAGCGCGTGGCCACCCGCGTGGGCGAGCTGTCGCGCGCGTATCCCGGCGGCGTCTTCATCGCGGACGGCGGTGTCGATGAGTTCGCGCGTCGCAAGACCGAGTTCCTCGAGGCGCAGGCGCGGGCGCAGGCCTCGCTCGCCAACGAAGTCCGGATCGACAACGCTTGGCTTGGTCGCGGTGCGCAAGCACGACGCACGAAGGCCAAGGGGCGCATCGACGACAGCGCAGATCGTCGCGATCAGCTGGCCGAGCTTGCGAAGCGGAATGCCGCCGCCGCATCGGGCGGAGCGCGCGTGGACTTCACCGGCAGCGGGCGCCGCACGCGTCGTTTGATGTGGGCCGAGGGCATCTCGGTCGCGCTCGGTGGCCGCACCCTCTTCACGGGGCTCGATGTCGAACTCGTGCCAGGCGACTGCATCGCGGTCATGGGCCCCAACGGCTCCGGCAAGACCACGCTCCTGCGCACGCTGACGGGTGAGCGCATGCCTGATTCCGGGACGGTCGGCCGAGCCGATCCAGCCCCGCGCGTGGTCACGCTCTCGCAGCAGCGCGCGGAGCTCGACGGCACGATGACGCTCAAGGACGCGATCTGCCCGGTCGGCGACAAGGTGCGCTTTCGCGATGGCGAGATGCACATCACGGCCTGGTCGCGTCGTTTCCTCTTCGATGATGACCAGCTGCTGCAACAGGTCTCGCGGCTCTCCGGCGGGGAGCTTGCGCGAGCCCACATCGCGCGCATGATGCTCGAGCCGGCCGATGTGCTCGTGCTCGACGAGCCCACCAATGACCTCGACCTGCCCACGCTTGGCGTGCTCGAGCAGTCGATCGAGGAGTTCGACGGCCCGGTGCTCCTGGTCACGCACGATCGCGCGATGCTCGAGCGGCTCGCGACCCAGGTGATCGTGCTCGGCGGCCCCGGTGGCCAGTCGGCGCAGGTCGCGGATCTTGAGCAGGCGCTTCGCGCGCTCAAGTCGTTCGAAGCGGCAGCCGAGGCGCTTGATCCGCGGGCTGCAGCGCCGCGTCCGGCTGCCGGGAGCGCGCCGACCCAGCCGCAGCGCAAGAAGCTCTCGTACAACGATCAGCGCGAATACGACGGCATCGAAGCCGCGATCGCTGCTGCGGAACTCGCTGCGGCCAAGGCCGATGAGCACATGAACCAGCCGTCGCTGCAATCGAACCATGTCGCATT
>VGXJ01000040.1 GCA_016873375.1 Phycisphaerae bacterium | reverse complement strand
TGTCTTGGGGCGAAGTTTGAAGTCACGCACGCTGCGCTCACGCGCTGCCAGTCTTGATGACGGCGTGCGCCGGCGATGGACAGGATCAGAACGGAATGTCGTCGCTCGGGAGCGGCACGTGTTCGCCGCCGCCGCTGCCACCACCGCCTGCCGATCCACGACCGGCGCGCGCAAAGCCGCCGCCACCACCGCCACCGGTGCCGGAGCCCTCGCCGCGGCTGCCGACGAACTGGAAGTTCTCGATCACCACGCGGAGCTTGGAGCGCTTCTCGCCTTCCTTGCTCTCCCACTGGTCGAGCTTGAGGCGGCCTTCGATGAAGATCGGGCTGCCCTTGGTGAGGTACTGCTTGAGCACCTCGGCAGTGCGGCCCCACGCTTCGCAATCGACGAAGGTGACCTCTTCACGCTCTTCATTGTCCTTGGTGCGGAAGCGGCGGTTGACGGCGAGGCCGAGCTCGGCCACGGCCTGGTTGCCGGCGACATGCTTGAGCTCGGGGTCACGGGTGAGGTTGCCGAGCAGGATGACCTTGTTGAATGATGCCATGTGGTGTTTCTCCTTGGATGAACGGGCATCCTAGTCAGCCGTGACGCCACCCCCACGAAACAGCGGGAATTTCGGTGGATCGCCATGAAAAAGGGCCGCGCCCGGAGGCACGGCCCTGATTGATCGATGTGGTGCTGGGAGGCCGGTCCCGGACGGCCGCACGCAGGCGCGACCGCTCGGAAGCCGTGACTCACTCCGCCGCGGGGGCCGGAGCCGCCATGGCTTCGCCCGCTTCATCGCCCTCGGAGCGGCGGAGCTTCATCTCCATGGCAAGCTTGGCCTGGCCTTCGGCATCGTTCATCTGCTCGGGGGTCAGGTGGTCGGCGCGCGTCACGAGCGAACGCAGCATGCGCTCGTTCAGGTTGCAGTCACGCTCGATCTCCTTGAGCATGGCGGTGGGCGCGTTGAAGTACGCGAGGATGTACAGGCCGCGCTTGTTGCCGGCGATGTCGTAGGCGAGGCGGCGCTCGTCCCACTTGGTGATGCTGCAAATGGCGGCGCCACGGGCCGTGAGCATCTGCTTCACGGATTCGACGGTGCCCTGCAGGTCGGCGACGGCGGACTGCGGGAAGAGGAACATGCCCTCGTACTGGGCGGTGCGGGTCTCGGTCATGGTGAATACCTCGTAGTGGTTGGGGTTCTGATGCGTCGTCACGATGACGGCGCGCTGTCGGTCTGTGGCCCTGCACCGTGCGGACCGGGAGTTGGTGCAGGCACCTTGGTGTTGAACGCGTTCATCGCGGCGGCGGCGCCGCGATCGAGCCAGGCCAGGACGGCCTCGGAGGCGGAAGCGATGGATGCGTCGACGGAAGGACGTTCCTCGTCGGTGAAGCGCCCGAGCACATGCGCGACTTGGGACATGCGCTCGCTTGGCTTTCCGATGCCCACACGCAGGCGAGCCCAGTTTCCGCTGGACAGCTTGAGTGCGATGTCGGCCAGCCCGTTGTGCCCGCCGCTGCCGCCGTCCTGGCGCAGGCGGATGTGGCCAACGGGCAGGGCAAGGTCGTCGGCAACGACCAGGAGGTCGCGCGCGGCGTCGAGCTTGTGGAACCGCATGGCTTGCGCCACGGGGTCGCCCGAGAGGTTCATGAAGGTCATTGGCTTCATGAACAGCACCTTGTCCGGCCTGCCGTCGACACGGAGCTCGGCTTCCCAGCAGATCGCGCCGAAGCGCTCCCGCCCCGCGTCCCGCGCATGGCGCTTGACGAGGGCATCGACCACCTCGAACCCGGCGTTGTGCCGGGTGCCGCGGTAGTCGTTGCCTGGGTTGCCGAGTCCGACGACAAGCTTCATGATCCTTCAGTCGATGGATGGGCTCACTTCTTCGGCGCAGCGGCCTTCGCTGCGTCGCCTTCGCCATCCTTCTTCGCTTCGGCCGCGGGGGCTGCAGCGTCGGCGGCGGGCGCTGCGGCTTCTCCAGCCTTCTCCTCGGCGATGATGATCACGCGGGCCACGGGGGCGTGCGCGTCGATCGCAAGGCTGATGCCTGCCGGCAGCTTCAGGTCGCCCGCGCTGAGCATCTCGCCTGCCATGGCAGACAGGTCGGCACGCACGGACTCAGGAATGTCGCGCACCTTGCAGTTGATCGCGAGCTCGGCCATGTCGTGGGTGAGCACGGCGCCGGGCTTCTTGGACGCCGCGCACTCGCCGAAGAATTCGATGCGCACGTTCACGCGCACGATCTCATCGAGGTTCACGCGGGCGAGGTCGACGTGGATCACGTCGTCGCCGAGGTATCCGAACTGCAGCTCCTTGACCAGGCAGGTCTGGCTGGCGCCGCCGAGCGCCACGGTGATGACGTGGCTGCCGTGGTGCAGGTGACCCAGCAATTCCTTGGCGTTGACCGCCGCGGACACGGGCTTCTCGCCGTGGCCGTAGATCACGACCGGGAGCAGGCCCTGCGCGCGGAGGCGACGGGTGTAACGGGTGCCAAGCCGCTCACGCAGGGTGGCGGCGACGGTGGGGGTGGTGGATGCCATGTGTTGTGGACTCCTGTGTTGGTTCGGGGTGACTGAGGACTCAGCGCTTGGCCCCGAGGCCGTGCTTGAAGAGCGCGCTGATGGACTGGTCGTTGTGGATGCGTCGGATGGCTTCGCCCAACAGCGGAGCGACCGACAGCATGGTGAATTTGTGGGCGATGGGTTCGAATCGCGGGCCGTTGGGGATCGTGTCGCAGCCGACGACGCCATCGACCAGCGGCTCGCTGAGCCTCTGCGTGGCAAGGCCCACGAGCAGCGGGTGGGTGCATGCGGCGTAGACGGCCCTCGCACCGTGCTCACGCACGACTTTCGCCGCTTCGCAGATGGTGCCGGCTGTCGAGATCATGTCGTCGAACATCAGCACCGTGCGCCCCTCGACATCGCCGATCAGGTTCTTCACGGTGACCGCTGAGCCCGAGGTGCGGCGCTTGTCGATGATCGCCAGGTCGGCGTGCAGCAGGTTGGCGTACATGTTCGCCACCTTCACATTGCCCACATCGGGGCTGACCACGCAGATCTCGCCGAGGGACGGCTTGAGCCGGAGGAAGTGGTCCGCGATCACCGGCGAGGCGCTCAGGTGATCCACCGGCAGGTCGAAGAAGCCCTGGATCTGTGCGGCATGGAGGTCCATGCACAGCACTCGATCGGCGCCGGCCTTGGTGATCAGGTTGGCCACGAGCTTGGCGGTGATCGGCACGCGCCCCTCGTCCTTGCGGTCCTGGCGCGCGTAGCCGAAGTAAGGGATCACGGCCGTGATGCGCTTGGCGCTCGCCCGACGCAGGCAATCGATGAAGATCAGGAGCTCCATCACGCTGCTGTTCACGGGCTCGCAGGTGGAGATCACCACGAAGATGTCGCGGCCGCGCACATCCTCCTCCAGCTTCACGATGAGTTCGCCGTCGGGGAACACGATCGTGGTCGCCTGGCCCAGTGGAAGTTCGAGGTGGGCGCACATCGATTGGGCCAGCGCACGCCCTGTGCTGCCGGCGAAGATCTTCAGTCCATCGCGTTCAGTCGTGCTCATGGATGGGCTCCTGCGGTCATGCGGGATTCGAGGATGGCGCTGACTTCAGCCAGTTGCGCCGGAGTGTTCACACTGAGGACGTCGGAGGCGGGCACGGCATCGACCACGGCGACGGTGCGCCCCTCGTCTCGGAGCAATCCGAAGGTGTCGGTGATGTAGTACTCGCCGTTGGCGTTCTTGTTGTCGACCCGCGCAAGCGAACGGAAGAGATCGCCCGCCGTGAAGCAGTAGTAGCTCGGGTTCACCTCGCGGATCGCCAGCTGGGCCGGGGTGGCATCCTTCTGCTCGACGATGCGCAGGAAGCGACCGCTCGCGTCACGCTCGATGCGACCGTACCCGGTGGGTTCTTCGATGACGCTCGTGGCGAGCGTGGCCGACGCGTGGGCGGATTGATGCGCGCCCAGCAAAGCACGCAGCGTGGAGGCCCGGATGAGCGGTCCATCACCGCAGAGCACGAGCAATTCGCGTGTGGGCTCGCCAGAAAGCAGCGGCCGGGACTGGTCGACGGCGTGCCCCGTGCCCAACTGCGGCGATTGCACCACGAACTCGATGTCCTGCTGGCCGGCGAAGTGCGCACGCACGACCTCGGCACCGTGGCCGACCACGAGCACGATCCGTCCGACACCGGCCTCGCGGCACGCGAGCACGACCCACTCGACGAGTGGCCGACCGAAGGCCGGATGCATGACCTTCGGAAGGTCGCTGTTCATGCGCGTGCCCTTGCCTGCGGCAAGGATGACAGCGGCGGGGGCGTTCGGAGTCGTGGTCATGGCGCGTTCCCTTCGGGTCCGGCCATCAGGAGTTGGGGGAGTAACTGGCCCGCCTAGATTTGAACTAGGACAAGGAGAATCAAAATCTCCTGTGCTACCGTTACACCACGGGCCAATGGGCCTGGATCAGGCCGACCTGATGGTAGGAGCGAGTCGAGTCAGGGGCGATGCCCTGCGCGTGCAACGAGCGAACTGCTGACGCGGCAGGCACCAAGGCCGATCCGCGGCATCCTCAAGGCTGGAGTTCCGCAAGCCGCGTTGGAACCCCATGTGGCGCCAGAACCTGATCGGTTGCTGTCACCAACGGCCCTCGAATGAGGAGGGGAGATGCTAGCGAGGTGGTCGGGTCAGGGGAAGCCCGTCCGGGTGCATGCGTCATCTGAGCCGTCTTCGCGAGCCTGCGTCGAGGGCCATGGGCCAACGGCTGGTTGAGTTCCAATAAAAACCTACTGAGGTCGTCATAGATGCGTTTCTCCCGGGACTCTCGCTCGCAAGCGCCCCCTCCCGTCGCTCGCGGGGCCTGGGTTGGCGAGAGTCGGGTCAACCGACGGTGCACGGTGGCGGTTCTACGATCGACTTCATGCTGCGTATCACGAATCCAGCGACGGGTGATCTGGTCGGCGAACTCGAACCAACCTCGCTCGAGGGAATCGGCCTGATGGTGCACAGGGCGCGCCAGGCGCAGCGCAGTTGGGCCGCCATCCCGCTGGAGGAGCGCGCGCGACTCGTGGCGAGTGCCGGGCCGGCGATGAAGGAGCGCAGCGGCGCGATCGGGGAACTCATCACCCGCGAGATGGGCAAACCCATCGCCGAAGCCAAGGGGGAGGCGAACTACGCAGCGGGCGGACTCGAGGAAGCGTGCACCGAGATCGTCGCAGCGCTTCGTCCGGAGTCGCTCGAGGACGAGCGCACCGTGACGACGATGCTCTATGCGCCGCTCGGCGTCGCGGTCTGCATCACGCCGTGGAACTTCCCGGTGCTCATGTGCAGTGACACGGTGGTGCCCGCGCTGATTGCGGGCAACACCGTCATCCTCAAGCCGAGCGAGCTCAGCACGCTGTGTGCGCTTGAGTGGGCGAAGTGCCTGATGGCCGTGCTGCCGCCCGATGTGCTGCAGGTCGCCATCGGTGACGAGGTGCAGGGCAAGGCGCTCGTGGCGGCACCGATCGACCTGATCGCGTTCACGGGAAGTCGCTCGGCGGGTCGGCACATCATGCAGGCCGCTGCGGGGGGGCTGAAGCGTCTGATCCTCGAACTCGGCGGCAAGGATCCGCTGGTCGTCCTTCCTGATGCGGATGTCGATGCGGCTGCTGCGTTTGCGGCCCGCAACAGTTTCCGCAACGCGGGACAGGTCTGCGTGAGCACTGAGCGCATCTATGTCCACGAATCGATCGCGTCAGCCTTCACGAAGGCCGTGATCGACCGTGCGCAACAACTCGTGGTGGGCGATGGCATGCAGGCCGGAACGCAGATCGGCCCGATGGTCAACGCACGCCAGAAGGAACATGTGCTGGCGCAGGTCTCGCTCGCCAAGGCGACCGGCGCGACGGTCGAGTGCGGCGGTGACGACGGCGGAAACTTCGTCAAGCCCGTCGTGCTCACCGGCGTCAACCACGAGATGCCGATCATGCAGGAAGAGACCTTCGGTCCGGTGGCGTGCATCATGACCTACCGCGAGGTGGACGAGGCCGTGCGCCTGGCGAATGATTCACCCTACGGACTCGGGGGCGCGGTCTTTGGTCGCGACGAGGAGCGCGCCCGCGAGGTGGCCGAACGGCTGCACATCGGCATGGTTGGCGTGAATCAGGGCTGCGGCGGCGCGAGCGGCTCGCCGTGGGTGGGCGCGCGCCAATCCGGCTACGGCCATCACAGCGGCACGAGCGGCCACCGACAGTTCGCACAAGTTCGCGTGATCAGCCGGCCCAAGCCCAAGCCCGCCGCAGCGGTCTGAGGTGAACGCCCCGACGCCAAAGCCCGCGTCGGTGAGTCGGGGCGGTTGCCCGGACCCCGGACCTGCCGATCGCAGCCGATGTGCGGAACGATGCTGGCGCGCCGCGGCACCGTGCGCGAAGATGCGCTGGTGACCCGCGAGCGACCGAAAGCCGATCTCACGCCGCAGATGCTGCTGTCGGCCTATGCGCAGGGCGCGTTCCCGATGGCCGATCCGGAGACCGGTCGTGTGGACTACTTCACATGCACTCCGCGCGCGATCTTCGAACCCCAGGCGTGGCAGCCGAGCGAGCGTCTGGCGCGCACGGCCAGGAACGGGCCCTTCGGGATTCGCGTCGACTCGGCGTTCGATGCCGTGGTCGCCGCGTGCGCGACCGACCGGTCGAAGGAGAATCGCAGCTGGATCGGCGAGGAGATCCGCGCAGCCTTCCACGAGTTGCACAGACTCGGCATCGCTCATTCGGTCGAGGCGTGGGTGGGCGACCGGCTCGCGGGCGGCCTGTACGGCGTGGTGCTCGGGGGTGCGTTCTTCGGCGAGAGCATGTTCACCGTGCGCGAGCCCTGGGCGCGCGACGCGAGCAAGGTGGCCTTCTGCGCACTGATGAGGCGGCTTGGCCGCAGGAAGTTCATGCTCGTCGATTCGCAGTACGCCAATCCGCACGTCCTTGCGCTGGGCGCGGTCGAGATCCCGTTCGACCGCTACCTCGAGCGGCTGCACGCTGCGATCGCACTCGATGTCGACTTCGACTAAGCAGCTTGCCGGCCGATGGGCATCGGCAGGGCGTCGGCCACGTCGCTGTGCAGGTCCCGGCGGATCAGACGTTGAACAGGAAGTGGCAGACGTCGCCATCCTTCATGACGTATGACTTTCCCTCGGCGCGCATGCGGCCGGCCTCGCGGATGGACTTCTCGTTCTTCAGTTCCTCGAGATCCTTCACCGTATAGACCTCGGCCCGGATGAAGCCGCGCTCGAAGTCGGTGTGGATCACGCCCGCCGCCTGCGGGGCAGTGAAGCCTCGTTGGACCGTCCACGCGCGGACTTCCTTCTCGCCGGCGGTGAAGTAGCTTTGGAGGCCCAGCAAGTCGTAGGCCGCGCGTGCCACATTGGCCAGGGCTGGCTCGGCCATACCAAGCCCTGCGAGCATCTCCTTCTTGTCGACCTCCGGGAGTTCGGCGAGTTCGCTCTCGATCTTCGCGCAGACGACGACTACCGAGCCGCCGTTCTCCTTGGCGTAGGCGCGGACCTTCTGCACGAGCGGACCGTTGCCCTGGGGATCGCTCTCGTCGACGTTGGCCACGAAGAGCACGCGCTTGGCCGTGATCATGCCGAGCGAGCGCAGCATGCCGGTCTCCTCGGCGGTGGGATCGAGGCTGCGGATCGGACGCCCGTCGTCCAGGCACGCGCGGCAGCGGTCGAGGAGCTCGACCTTGGCGATCGCCTCCTTGTCGCCGCTCTTGGCCGTGCGGCGGGCCTTCTCGAGCATGCCGTCGATGGACTGAAGGTCCGCCAGCATGAGCTCGGTCTCGATCGTGCCGATGTCACGGACCGGGTCGACCCCGCCGTCCACGTGGAGTACATCACCGTCCTCGAAGCAGCGGACCACGTGCAGGATCGCGTCGACCTCGCGGATGTGGCTGAGGAACTTGTTGCCCAGGCCGGCGCCTTCGCTCGCACCCTTCACGATGCCGGCGATGTCGACCAGCCGCATGGCTGCCGGGATGACCTTCTGGGTCTTGATGAAGCCGCAGATCACCTCAAGCCGGTGATCCGGAATGCTGACCACGCCCACGTTGGGCTCGATCGTGCAGAAGGGGTAGTTCGCGGCCTCGATCCCTGCCGCCGTGAGGGCGTTGAAGAGGGTGCTCTTGCCGACGTTGGGGAGTCCGACGATGCCGCATTCCATGGTGGGTGCCCTTTGGGGAAAGCGGCGAATGGTAGCGATTCCCGTTGAACGGCCCGGCGAGCGGCTCGTACACTCCGCGCGTCGGTCGCACGGCAAGGAGGCCAGCGAGAGATGGCGATGCTCCAATCAGGCCAGTTCGGCATGTTCCAGCGCAGGCTGGTGCTGTTGTCGATCGCACTGCTCGTGGTCTTCGTGGGTCTCTTGGCGCAGCTCTGGCGCCTGTCGGTTGTCGAGCACGCTCAACGACTCGAGCGCGCGATGGGCCGCGTCAAGCAGAATGAGTTCCTGCCCACGCTGCGCGGCACGATCGTGGATCGGCACGGCAGGGTGCTCGCCGAGGACGCAGCGAGCTACGACGTGGCGCTGCACTGGAGTGCGATCAACGGCGACTGGGCCGTGCAGCAGGCCACGGCCGAAGCGGTCAAGGCAGCCGGCGGCCGTCGTGCCTGGCTCAGGCTTGCGCTTGAGGAACGCGATCGCCGCAAGCAGGCGTCGCTCGACGCATGGAAGGCAGTGTGGGCAGACGTGCTCAGCGCCATCGTCACCGTCGGTGGCATGCCGGCCGTCGCGCGTGACGAGGCGATCGTGGCCATCAAGGATCGCGTCAACCTGATCCAGAAGCAGAAGGACGAGCGTGATCTGGCTCGGCGCGTCGATCTCTACGGCGAGGAGGGTCTCGAAGGCTTCCGCAGCGAGACCGTGCAGGAGAAGACGCAGTACCACGCGGTACTTCGCGGCGTGGACGATGCCACCGCGTTCGCCTTCGGTAAGCTCGCCGATCGTGCGCCGGGTGCAATCACCGTGCTCGACAGCCGCGTGCGGCGGCGCCCGCATGCCGAAGCGATCGTGGAACTTCCATGCGATGGCCTGCCGATGGACATGCGTCGCAACGATCCGCTCCGCGTCACCGTGAACGACGTTGGATCGCGCATCGTTGGCGTGACCCGGTCGCAGGCGCTGGCCGATGATGCGCAGCGCCGGCCGCTCTATCGCGTGCGCGATGGCGAACTCATCGTCGACCTTGGTGGCTACGAGCCCGGCCCCGACGTCGCCGGCGCCACAGGCATCGAGCGCACGCAGGATGATCGGCTGCGCGGCAAGCGCGGCCGCGTGCGCACGCCCATCGGTACCACGGAGCCCATCCGCGAGGAGCCCGTACCCGGCGATCGTGTGAAGCTCTCGATCGATGCGGCGCTGCAGGCGCGCGTCGAGGCGATCCTCGAGCCCGCCTTCGGGCTCACCGTGGTGCAGGGGTTCCATTCCGCGCCGGACCAGCCGTTCGGTACGCCACTGGCCGCTGCAGCCGTGGCCATCGATGTCGACACGGGCGAGATCCTTGCCATGGCAAGCTGGCCAGACCTTGATGACCACGATCGCCTCACGCCGCGGCAGCGGCTCGCGCTCACGCCGTGGATGGATCGCGCGATCGGGGCGTCGTTCGAGCCCGGCAGCGTGATGAAGCCGGTGGTCGTCGCCTGCGCGGCGGCTGGTGACCTGGCCACGCCGGCAACGGTCATCGACTGCACCGGTCACTTCTTCCCGGGCGTGCACGGCCATGCACGATGCTGGATCTACCGGCCTGGCAACACCCCCAATCACCACGGGCCGCTCGGTCCGGCCGAGGCGATCGCGCGCAGCTGCAACATGTACTTCTACACGCTGGCCGACCGCCTCGGTCCACGCGATCTGTTGGAGGGGTACACCTCGTGGGGCTTCGGTCGCACGCTCGGCATCGGCCTTGACTACGAGCGGCTGTCAGAGTCCGGTGGCGTGCAGCGGATCGGCGAGTCTGCCGGGTCGATTCGACAGCGCGACCTGATGCAGATCGAGGCCTTGAAGGATCGGCAGACGACGATCTCGCTCGGCATCGGCCAGGGTGACATGCGTGTCACGCCGCTGCAGGTCGCGAACGCCTACGCCACGCTCGCGCGCGACGGCGTCTCGATCCGGCCAAGCGTGCTGCGCGGCGGTGCTGGATCGCGCGTCGATCTTGGCGTGCCCGATGCCATGATGGCCACGATCAAGGACGGCCTGCGGCTCTCGGTCGATGCGGAGTACGGCACGCTGCATCATGTCGGCCCGAGGGATCAGCGGTCACCGATCTTCGATCTTCCGGGCATCCGAGTCTGGGGCAAGTCCGGCACCGCTGAAACGAGCCCGCTGGTCATCACCAATGCTGACGGCACCAAGGAGGTCGTCACGTCCAAGGATCACGCGTGGGCCGCTGGCTTCGCCGGCGCGCGCGCCGATGGTCGGCCGCGCATCGCGTTCTGCACGTTCGTGGATCACGGTGGCGGAGGCGGCAAGTCGGCGGGCCCGATCGCTGCCGCGCTCGTGCGGGCATGCGCCGACGAGGGCTACCTCGGCGACGCGCTTCGATCGCGATCGGTCGTCCAGT
The DNA here is from genome assembly GCA_016873375.1 of Phycisphaerae bacterium. Classification (GTDB taxonomy): domain Bacteria; phylum Planctomycetota; class Phycisphaerae; order Phycisphaerales; family SM1A02; genus SYIB01. The sequence goes on along the minus strand of VGXJ01000040.1, from coordinate 54 downwards.
TCCCCGATGCGTCGATGCCGCCAGACCAGCTCCAGACGCTTGGCGAGGCGCGCT
>VGXJ01000039.1 GCA_016873375.1 Phycisphaerae bacterium | reverse complement strand
GGGAGGCGTGTGCCCGCATCAACGGGCTGTCACCTTGGCCGGGCACCGACTGCACCATTGCGGGTGATGGCAACGAGCCCATGCCGATCAAGCTGCTGCGCTGCCGCGCGGTCGATGCATCGCTGCCGGTGGGAAGCGTGGCCACCAGTGGGGTGGTCGGTTGCGGCACGGGCGCGATCGAAGTCCTTGAAGCGCAGGTGCCGGGCGGCAAGCCCATGCCGCTGGTCGATCTGATGCGCGGCAGGCGCTGGGGCAGGGCGATCTTGGCGAGTGAGCCTCATGCACCGGCTGCGCATTGACGAACTCGACTACCCGCTTGATCCGGCGTGCGTGGCGACGGTGCCGGCTGAGCCGCGGGACAGCGCACGCATGATGGTCATACGGCGTTCCAGCGCGGAGGTCGAGCACGCCAAGGTCCGCGACCTGCCGGCGTGGCTGGCGGCCGGCGACCTGCTCGTGGCCAACCACACCAAGGTGGCCCCCGTTCGGTTCGAAGGCGAGCGGCTGGGCGACGCACGCGCGGTCGAGGGGCTCTTCGTAGCCCCGGTGGGCGATCAGGCATGGACCGCCCTCGTCAAGGGTGCGAAGCGGCTGCGCCCAGGCGATCGAATCGAGTTGCGTGGTGCCACGGGTGAGCGCGTTGTCGTGATTGCGCGCGAGCGCCGCGAAGAGTCGTGGGTGATCGACTTTCCCGATGCGCCGACGCCGATCCTCGAGCGCGTCGGTCGGGCACCGCTGCCCCCGTACATCCTGGGGGCGAGGCGCGATCGGCACGAGTCGATCGACGAAGCGAGCGATCGCGATCGCTACCAGACCGTTTACGCAGAGGCCATGAGCCGCCCGAGCGTGGCGGCCCCCACCGCGGGGCTGCACCTGACGCCCGGACTCCTGCAACTCCTTCGGCTGCAGGGCGTTGCGTGGTCGAGCGTGGAGCTGCAGGTGGGCCTAGGGACCTTCAAGCCCGTCGAGGCCGATTGGCTCGACCAGCACCCGATGCATGCGGAATGGTGTCGGATCGAGCAGGCATCGCTCGATGCGGTCTGCGCGACCCGCGCCGCTGGTGGGCGCGTGATCGCGGTCGGCACCACGAGTGTTCGCGTGCTCGAGAGCCTGCCCGAGCCTCCCTGCGCGGGGGAGTTCGACACTCGGCTCATGATCGCGCCCGGTCATGCGTTCAGGCTGGTGGACGGGCTGCTGACCAACTTCCACCTGCCTCGGAGCACGCTGCTGGCGCTCGTGGGTGCGATGGTTGGGTTGGAGCGCCTGAGGTCGCTCTACGCCGCTGCCCAGCGCGAGGGCTACCGCTTCTACTCCTACGGCGACTGCATGCTCATCCTGCCGTGAGGCGCGGGCGTGGGATCGTCGGAATTTCCCGTCGGAAAGTCGCGCGCCGAGCCGATGGAAGCCCGAGCGCGCATGACGGCGCGCGGTAGGCTTGCAGCACGTCACGGAGGACGAAACGATGCAGGTGAGTGCGCTCGTGAAGGCAGTCGACGGAGTGACCCTGGTAGCAGGCGGCGAGGTCGAGGTCTCATCGCTCGCGGATGACTCGCGCCAGGTGAAGCCGGGCGCGATGTTTGTCGCCCGGGCCGGTGCCCACGGTGATGGCCGTGCGTTCATTCAGGATGCCGTCGCCAAGGGCGCCGTCGCGGTGCTCGCCGACGACGGCGCGGAGCCGATCGACGGTGTGGCCTGGCTTGCCGTGCGCCGCGCCGCGACGCAGCACGGCACGAAGGATGCCGCTGCACTGCTGCCATGGATCGCCGAGGCATTCCACGGTTTCCCCAGTCGCCGGCTGAGGCTGGTCGGCATCACGGGAACCAACGGCAAGACGACGACGACCTACCTCTACAGGCACATCGCACGGATCGCGGGGCGCCGCTGCGGGCTCATCGGCACGGTCGAGACCGACGATGGAGCGGGCACCGTGGCGAGCAACCTCACCACGCCGGGAGCGATCGAGCTGAGCGCGACCTTCGCACGCATGGTGGCCAACGGTTGCGATGGCGCCGTCATGGAAACGAGCAGCCATGCGCTTCACCAAGGCCGGGTGGCAGCGTTGCGCTTCGGATGCGGCATCTTCACCAACCTGACCGGTGACCATCTGGACTACCACGGTTCCATGGAGCACTACGCCAGCGCCAAGGCGATCCTGTTCGCTGGGCTCGACCCGTGCGCGACGGCGATCGTGAACGCCGATGACCCCACGCACGAGCGCATGCTGCGCGACTGCCGGGCCAACATCATCCGATGCAGCGTGCGCAGCCCGCGCGCCACCGCCAGTGCGCAGGAACTACGCGTGGGCGTGGGCGGCATGCGGCTTCGGCTCAACGGGCCGTGGGGGCGCATCGAGGCGGAGCTGCCGTTCACAGGGCGCTACAACACCATGAACACCCTGCAGGCCGTGGCCGCTGCGTGGTCGGGCGGGATCGACGGAAGCGTGATCGAGCAGGCGCTCGCCACCTGCGCCGCTCCGCCGGGCCGGCTTGAACCCGTCACTGCGCCGGGGGATCTGTTCGCGGTGGTCGTGGATTACGCGCACACCGACGACGCGCTCCTGAATGTCTGTACGGCCCTGAAGTCCGTGCTCGAACCAGGTGGCCGACTGATCACCGTCTTCGGCTGCGGCGGGGATCGCGACCCCACCAAGCGTCCGCGCATGGCGCGGGTGGCGTGTGACCACAGCGACGTGGTCGTCGTCACCAGCGACAATCCACGCACTGAGGCACCCGAGTCGATCGTCGATCAGGTCATGGCCGGCGTGCCGCAGGGCACGGCTGCGGTCGTGCATCGGGTGACGGATCGTTCGGCGGCGATCCATGCCGCCGTGGCCGAGGCCCGTGAGCGCGATGTGGTGCTCATTGCCGGGAAGGGGCACGAGGACTACCAGATCATCGGTACGGTCAAGCATCCGTTCGACGATCGCATGGTGGCCAAGGCTGCGCTTGCGGCCCGTGCCGCCATGCAGGAAGGGGCACTCGCGTGACATTTCTGTCGCATGATGCGATGGCTGGCGCCACCAACGGTCGCTGGGTCGGGCCTCCTCGGCGCGGCTCGCCGCTGGCGGGTATCGGCACCGACACACGCGTACCGCTCGAGGGGCGTGCGTTCGTGGCGCTCGTGGGTGAACAGCACGACGCGCACCACCATCTGGCTGCCGCCCAGTCAGCTGGTGCCGCTGCCCTGATCGTGTCCAGGCTTCCCGACGGGTTCACGCCCTCGGTACCCGCGCTGCTCGTGCGCGACACGCTCGTCGCGCTGCAGCAGCTCGCCAAGGCGTGGCGCGCGGAGGTCTCACCATTCACGATCGGCATCACCGGATCGAGCGGCAAGACCACCACGCGGCGCCTCCTGCACGGCGTGCTGTCGCAGCAGCAGCAAGGTACGAGCAGCCCCAAGAGCTTCAACAATGAGATCGGCGTACCGCTCACCATGCTGTCGGTGTCTTGCGGCGATGACTTCCTGCTGCTCGAGATGGGCATGAATCACCCGGGCGAGATCCGTCGGCTCTCGGCGATCGCGGAGCAGGATGCCGCCGTGATCACCATGGTCGGGCGTGCGCACCTGGGCGGCATGGGCTCGCTCGAGGCGATCGCCACCGAGAAGGCGAGCATTGCCGATGGCCTGCCGGCGTGCGCGCCATTGATCGTCAATGGTGACAACCCGCCGCTGATGCAGGCGCTTGCCGAGCTGGGGCGCTGCGACCTGCGCCTGATCACTTTCGGGACGGATGCCGCGCGCAACGTGCGGTTGGTGTCGCGCGAGCAGCATCCTGAGGTGCAGGTGGTGACCGCCCGCGCCCATGGCCAGCTCGTGCAGTTCGAGCTGCGGCTGCCGGGTGTCCACAACGCCATGAATGCACTGGCTGCGCTCGCCATGGGGCTCGATCGCGGCCTGACGCCGGCGCAGATTGTGCGTGGCCTCGCCACGGTCGAGCCCTCCGAGATGCGCATGGTGCGCGAGCGGATCGGCTCGGTGGATGTCTACAACGATGCGTACAACGCGAATCCTGATGCGGTGGCGGCGGCACTGCGGTCCTTCGCCGAGGTGGCTGCGCGTGCACCGCGCCGCGTGGCCGTGCTCGGTGACATGCTCGAGCTGGGCGACGCCGAGCGTGCCCTGCATGAGGAGGTCGGCCGCGTGGCAGCATCGGTGCTTGAGCGTGGCGACCGTGCATGGTTCATTGGGCCGCGCAGCCGATTTGGTGCCGATGCTGCTCGTGAAGCCGGGCTCGATGCCGAGTGGGTCGAGTCGCTCGACGGTGGCGCAGCGGCCTCGATCGCCGCGGCCCTGGCCGAGGGTGATGCGGTGCTCCTCAAGGGGAGCAGGGGATCGGCGGTCGAGCGCGTGCTGCCGGCACTGCGCGCGGCGCCGATCGTGGCGGGCTGATCGGAGGATCGGCCCACGGGCCGGGTTAGGGACAGGGCATGCTCTACAACCTCGTCGTCGAATTCCAGGACAAGCTCGACTCCATCCCGCTCCTGCGCTGGATCGTCGGGATCATGTGGCAAGTCGAGTTCCGCGCGTTCGCCGCGGTGCTGATCTCGTTCTCGCTTGCGCTCTGGCAGGGGCCTGGCGTGATCGCGTGGCTGCAGCGCAAGAAGATCGGTGACACCGCCGAGTTCGGCCACGAGGAGATCAACCGCCTGATGCAGGGGCGCAGCGGCGTGCCCACCATGGGCGGGATCTTCCTGTGCGGGAGCATCCTCGTGACCACGGCGCTCCTGGCCGATGTCTGGTTCAACCGCTACATCCAAATCTCGCTGATCGTGCTCGTGTGGATGAGCGGCGTGGGAGCGATCGACGACTGGCTCAAGCTGACCTCGAGCCAGCGCAAGCCGGGCTCGCGCGACGGGCTCTACAGTTGGGAGAAGCTGGTGTTCCAGGTCGGTCTGGGGCTCGTCGTCGGCTACTTCGTCTACACGGCCGCCAAGCTGCCTGATGCGCACGTCCTGAACCTGCCGCTGCAGCGGACCTACCCCCCGACGGCCGTCAAGGACTTCGTCGGGCTGCGGCTCGACCTCGCGCCGAGCGTGATCGTGCTCGGTGTGGGCGCCTTTGCCGTGCTCTGCGCGTTCTTCATGACCGGATTCTCGAATGCGGTGAACATCACCGATGGGATGGATGGCCTTGCCGGCGGGAACATGGTCATCACGAGCTTTGCGCTGATGGTGCTGGCCTACATCTCCGGGCACGCAAACACGGCGTACTTCCTGCTGGTGCCGTACGTACCGGGCTCGGCCGAGCTCATGGTGCTGGCCGGTTCGATGGCGGGTGCCACGCTCGGGTTCCTCTGGTTCAACGCGCACCCCGCCCGCGTCTTCATGGGCGACACCGGATCGCTCGCGCTCGGCGCGCTCATGGGCTACATCGGCGTCGTGACCCGCAACGAGCTGCTGCTGCCGATCATCGGTGCGGTCTATGTCATCGAGATCTCGACCGTGATGATCCAGGTCAGCTGGTTCAAGTGGACCAGGCGCAAGTACGGCGAGGGCCGCAGGATCTTCCGAAGTACGCCGATCCATCACGGATTCCACCTGAACGGCTGGGCCGAGACCCAGATCGTCACGCGCTCCTATATCGTGAGCGCTGTCGCCGTGGTGATCGCGCTGGTGGTCCTGAAGCTGCGCTGAGCGCCCACGGGTCAGTCGCCGTGCTTGCCACGCAGGCGCGGGCTCAGGCGCGCGATCAGGTGCGCACGCTCAAACTCATCGAGCCAGTCCTGCACGGTGGCGGCGAGTTCATCGTCGGCCACGCGCGCGCCGGGCAGGGGGCAGCTCGCGCCGAGGGCGCGCGCAGCGATGGCGCGGTAGCGGGACAGCGTGCGGTCGCCGAGGAGCGACAGGAACTCGAAGTCCTCGTTCGCAAAGATCACCGTGGGTACCCGCAGTCCGCCGCAGATCCGCACCGCGTCAGAGAGGTCCGAGTGCGCATCACGATCAAGCCAGCGCAGGTCGACCATCGATGACGCTGCGGCGATCGCGTTGAGCATCGGACCCTGCGCCGAGCAGTCGCCGCACCACATGCCGCTCAGGCAGATCGCGTTGATCCTGCGGGTGAAGCCGCCCACGAGGGCTCGCTGCGCATCCGAGAGCTTCACGCGGGCCTCGACAGCCCGCCACGCCGACTCATGCTGCGGGCTGGACCGGACGTAGTCGGCGTAGGAGGTGCCGGCGGCATGCTTCGTACGCAGGAACGAGGGATCGATCATGCACGCAGCCTAGCGGTACGGCAGTCTCAACGGCGGCGTTGCAACGGGGCGGCCTCCGGCAGAGCCTTGTTGCGCTCCGTCCGGATCCTCACCCGCGCGATTCACGCTGCAGGTCGCGCAGCAAATCGAAGGCCTGCATCGGCGTGAGGTGATCGAGATCGATCTCGCGGAGGCGATCGAGTGCCGGATGCGGCAGGTACTGGGTGAAGAGCGAGAGCTGCTCGCCCGCGGTGGCTGCCTCCGGGCGCGTGGGTGCAGCGTGACCGGCCTCAAGCGATGCGAGGATCGCCCGGGCGCGTTCGACCGTCGTACGCGGGACGCCCGCCAGCTGCGCGACATGGATCCCGTAGCTGCGATCGGTCCGGCCCGCCTCGATGCGGTGCAGGAAGACGATCTCGTCCTTCCACTCGCGCACGGCGACATGCAGGTTGGTGATGTCGTTGCGTTCATCCGCGAGCGTGGTGATCTCGTGGTAGTGCGTGGCGAAGAGCGTGCGGCAGCCGCGATCAGCGAGCGTTTCCGTGATGGCCCACGCCAGGCTCAGGCCATCGAGCGTGCTGGTGCCCCGGCCGATCTCGTCAAGGATCACCAGGCTCCGTCCGGTGGCTGCGTTCAGGATCGCCGCCGTCTCGGTCATCTCGACCATGAAGGTGCTCTGTCCCGAGTGCAGCTCATCGCTCGCACCGATGCGCGTGAAGATCCGGTCGGCCAGGCCGATGACCGCACGCTGCGCAGGGACGAAGCTGCCGGCATGCGCCAGCAGCACGATCAGCGCACACTGGCGGATGTAGGTGCTCTTGCCGGCCATGTTGGGTCCGGTGATGAGCGCCAGCCGTGCATGGCCATCGTGCCCGAGGCGGCAGTCATTGGGCACGAAGCGTTCACGGAGCACGCCATCGAGGACCGGATGCCGACCCTGGTCGATGCTGAGCTCGGCTCCATCGACGAGCTGCGGCCGGGTCCAACCCGACTCGCTCGCCACGGTGGCGAAGCAGCGCAGCACATCGAGTGCGGCGATCGACTCGGCGACGATCGCGATCGCTGCACCATGTTCGGCAAGCATCGCGCACGCGTCGCCGAACATCCGCTGTTCGCGCTCGATCGCGCGCGCCTCGGCCGTGAGCACCTTGTGCTCGAACTCCTTGAGTTCGGGCGTCGTGTAGCGCTCGGCATTGCGAAGGGTCTGCTTGCGGATCAGCCACTCCGGGGCCCGCCCGGCCTGTGCAGACGAGAGCTCGATGTAGTAGCCGAACACGCGGTTGTAGCCGGTCTTGAGCGTGTCGATCCCGGAGCGCTCGATCAGTTCTGCCTGGTACCGCGCCAGCCAGGCGTTGGCATCGCGCTGCAGGAGCCGTGCCTCGTCCAGCTGTGCATCCACGCCATCCAGCCACAGACCGCCTTCGCGCAGGTGTGACGGCGGGGCATCGACGCACTGTCCGGCAAGTCGGATCGCCAGTTCGCGGACCGCCGGCAGTGCATCGCTCATCGGCTGCGCGAATGGAGCGAGGGCCGGCGTGCCGGCGCAGGCGATGGCGATCTCGCTGCAGCGTGCGAGCGAGCGCGCCAAGGCAGCGAGGTCGCGCGGTGTTGCACGACCCATCGCGATGCGGCCATGCATTCGGGCGATGTCCTGAACGCCATCGAGCGCCTCACCGAGCGCCGCACCGGCGCGCTGGTCCTGCGCGAGCGCTGCCACGGCATCGAGCCGCTGTTCGATCGGCGCGAGCTGCGCGAGCGGCGCGCAGAGCCAATCACGCAGGAGCCGCCGTCCCATGCCGGTCCGGCATCGCTGCATCGAGGCGACCAAGCTTCCGGCCGCCTGGCCCGATCGCGCGGTGCGTTCGAGTTCAAGGCTTCGAAGGCTCGTGGCATCGATGGCCAGCACGGCACCGGACTCGACGATCGATGGCGCCCGAAGATGCTGCAGCGACTCGGGTCGTTGCGCCTCGTGGAGGTAGCGCAGCAGCGCACCCGCTGCGCGTGCGGGCGCGCCTTCCGCGTCGAGGCCGAATCCTGCGAGCGTCGAAGTGCGGTAGTGCGAGCACAGTGCCTCGGTTGCCTCCGTGCTGCGGAAGTACCAGCCGGGTCGTTCCGTCCGGGCAGCACCGATGGAGCGCACCATTGCAGCTTGGCGCTCGCGCGTGGTCTCGTCGTCGGTTTCCTCAAGGAGCAGTTCGGCCACGCCGAGTCGCAGCGCTTCGTCCACCAGGCGCGCCGTCGGCACGGTCCGCAGCGAGAACTCGCCGGTCGAGAGTTCGACCGTGGCGATCGCCGCCGCCGCACCCTGCATGCAGAGCGCGGCCACACGATTGCTGGTGCCGTCGTCGAGCAGGCTCTCGTCCACGCGCGTGCCCGGCGTGATCACGCGCCGCACATCACGCTCGACCAGGCCCTTGGCTTCCTTCGGATCCTGCACCTGCTCGCACACCGCGACGCGGAAGCCTGCGTCGACCAGCCGACGAAGGTAGGTCTCTGCGCTGTGGAATGGAACGCCGGCCATCGGGATTCCGCTTGTGCGCTCGGTGAGCGTGATGCCAAGCGCCCGGTGCGCGGTCACCGCATCGTCGTCGAAGAGCTCGTAGAAGTCGCCCATGCGAAAGAAGAGCAGGCAGTCGGGATAGCGCGCCTTGAAGTGCGCGTGCTGCCGCATGGCGGGCGTGTCGCGGTTGGGCGCGGGCGCCTGGTGAGCCATCTTCTCCACGCGCGAGAGGGTAGCGGCTCGCCCTGTCGGCCCATTGCCCCGGCCGTGTTATCGCAACGCCGCGGCGGGATCGACCCCGGTATACTCCCCGCCCCGCTGGGCTGGTAGCTCAATTGGTAGAGCGCCTCGGTCGCATCGAGGAGGTTGTGAGTTCGAGTCTCATCCAGTCCACTTGATTCGGGCGTCGCTCTGCGGCGCCCGCGTCGTTTCGGGAGACCATCGGAAGGACCCATGCCAACACTCGCTGCAACACCATCCACCGTGCTCGCCGCCGAGGCCGCGCTCGTCGTGGCCGCCAGCCTGCTCGGGGCGTGGGTGGGAACCCGTCGCCTGGCGCATACGCCGCTGCAGCTGGTGCTCAGCGCCGTGAGCGGCATGATCCTCGGGATCGTCTTCTTCCATCTCCTGCCGCACGCCCTGGGCACGCATGGCGGCGGTGCTGCACCGACGGATGTGATGCTCTGGGCCTTGCTGGGCTTCATGGCGCTTTTCATGCTTGAACGCTTTGCGCCCTTCCATGCGCATGAACATGGTGGTGCCGGGGACTGCGCTGGTGGCAGCTGCAGCCACGTCGCGCATACATGCGATCATGAGCATGAGCACGCCCCGCACGCCCATGCCGATGCGCACACCCGCGCACCCCGCCTTGGATGGATCGGCGCGCTGCTTGGCCTGACGGTCCACAGCCTGATGGAGGGCGTGGCGCTCGCGGCGAGCGTGCAGGCTGAATCAAGCGCCGGCTGGCTCGCTGGCCTGGGCACGCTGCTGGTGATCGTGGCCCACAAGCCGTTCGATGCCATGACCCTGGCGGCGCTCTTGCGCCAAGACCGCGTCGATGCGGGCAAGGCCGCCTTGATCCAGGTGCTCTTCTCGTTGGTCATGCCGGCGGGTGCGTTCCTCTTCATGGCGGGCGTCCGCCACGATCCGCACGTGACGGCGCTGGCCCTCGCCTTCAGCGGTGGCGTCTTCCTGTGCATCGCCTGCAGCGACCTGCTTCCCGAGGTGCAGTTCCACCGGCACGACCGGCTGAAGCTCACCGCGGCACTCGTGGGCGGAATCCTGCTCGCCTGGGGCATGTCCAGGCTCGAGGCCACCATGCACGGCCACGCCGATCACGATCATGGCGCAGCGAGCAGCCACCACGGCCACGATCACTGAGCCGCGTCCGCGCGAGCGGCCTATCCTGCCGCCCATGAAGGCCGAACGCCTGCTCGCCGAACTCAACCGCATCCGCCAGGATGTGCCCAAGGATCCGAAGGACCTCGAGTGGTTCACGGTCCACCATGTCTTCTGCTTCGTCTCCTACAACATGGCGGCGTTCCAGAAGTACCTCGACGAGGCCGTCAAGCCCGAGGACGAGCCCGAAGCGTGACCCGGTCCGGGGTAGGATCGCGGCCCCATGACGGAATCGACCGCCCGTGACTACCGCAGCACGCTGAACCTGCCCAAGACCGGCTTCGCGATGAAGGCGAACCTGGCCCAGGCGGAGCCGCAGACCCTCAAGGCGTGGAAGGAAGGCGGCACCTTCGATCGCATCATGGGTGCACGCGACGGCGCAGAGCCCTTCGTCTTCCACGATGGCCCGCCGTACGCCAACGGCAACATCCATGTGGGCCACATGCTCAACAAGGTCCTCAAGGATCTGGTCGTGCGCAGCCGCATCCTCGAGGGTCGGCGCGTGCACTATGTGCCGGGCTGGGATTGCCACGGCCTGCCCATCGAGCACAAGGTGATGACCGAGATCGTCAAGGGCGGCAAGGCCGAGAAGCTCGAGACGCTCGCTCCCGATGTGCGCCGCATGGCGATCCGCCGAGAGTGCGCCGCGTATGCCGA
>VGXJ01000038.1 GCA_016873375.1 Phycisphaerae bacterium | reverse complement strand
GCCCAAGCCCAAGGCCCCCAAGGCCGCCACAACCAAGTCATCCTCGGCGTCGCGCAAGGCGACCGGGGCTGCTGTCGTGCCTGCAGCGTCCAAGCCACGGACCGGTGCCGCCACCGGCAAGACCACCAAGAAGGTCACCAAGAAGGCCGCCAAGCCGATCGGCGCCAAGCCAAAGACAAAGACGGCAGCCAAACCTGTCACAAAGCCGACGACCAAGGCTTCGACGAAGCTTGTCAGCGCGTCACGCTCCACCAAGGAGACAGCGCGCACCGAGCGACCGAAGGTGAAGGCCGCAGAGAAGGTTGCTAAGCAACCGCCGGCCCTCGAGCCCCTCAGCACCTCGACCCAGGCGCAGGACGCGCTTGCCCCAGCCGTCGGCGGCTCCGCGATCGCACCATCCGATTCGGTCGGCGAATCCGCCGAGCCCGCAGCATCGAGCGAGGCAATCCACCAGCATGATGGCCCGCCGCAGCACGCGAGCACGGGGGTCGAGTCGCAGGCACCCGCTGAACCTGCAGCCCCGACCGTCAAGCCCATCTTCCGCCGCGTCGGACACGCGTGGATGAAGTTCGATCCATCCGACCTCGAGGGCATTGCCAAGGCAGAGGCCGAGGCAGCTGCCATCGCGGCGAATCCGGAACTCGCGCCGCCCCCACCGCCGACGCCCAAGCGACAGGAACCACGGCACCAACAGCAGCCGCGCGCACAGCCTCAGCGGCGTGCGGCGGCAGCGTTGCTCGAGGGCGCTCCCGACCAGCCCGCCAACGATGGCGATGGCGAGCACGACGATGGTGACGATGGCCAGGCCTGGGAGGGCAGCGACGATCATCACCAGTCGCCGGAACCTCCCGCTCCGATCGAGCAGGTCGCAGGCGTGCTCGACATCTCCGTCAACGAAGCCCGGCTGCGCCAGTTTGGCAGCAATGGCTGGATGCCATCGCACGACGAGCCGCAGGTGCCGATGGAGCTGGTGCAGCGTTTCAACCTGCGCAACGGCAACCAAGTCACCGTGAACGTGCAGATGGTCCGCGTGCGCAAGCGTCGCGGCCCGAAGAAGCTCCGTCGCATGGTGGTGGGCATCGAGTCGGTCGAGGGCCTCGATCCATCAGCGTGGTCGGCCCGCCTGCCCTACGGCGAGCTCACCAGCATCGATCCGCAGCCGCGCATGCATTTGGAGTACCGGGGCTGTCCGCCTTCGTGCCGCCTGATCGATCTCTTCTGCCCGATCGGATTCGGCACGCGCGGCCTGATCGTCGCGCCCCCCAAGGCGGGCAAGACGATCCTGCTGCAGCAGATCGCGCACGGCATCAAGCACAACCACCCTCAGGTGGAGCTGATCGCCCTGCTCATCGACGAGCGCCCCGAGGAGGTCACCGACTTCCGGCGCAATGTGCCGGCGCTGGTGCTCGCCTCGAGCAACGACCAGGACCTCGAGCGCCACACCCAGATGGGCATCATGGCCATTGAGCGCGCCCGTCGTCTGTTCGAGGCCGGCAAGGATGTCGTCGTGCTGCTCGACAGCCTCACGCGCTTGGGCCGTGCCTTCAACAACAATCGTCGCTACTCAACCGGCGGCCGCACGATGTCAGGCGGCCTCGATTCGCGGGCCCTTGAGATCCCCAAGCAACTCTTCGGCGCGGCTCGCAAGGCAGAGGAAGGCGGCAGCCTGACGATCATCGCCACCTGCCTCGTCGACACCGGCAGCCGCGCGGACCAAGTGATCTTCGAGGAGTTCAAGGGCACCGGCAACATGGAACTGATCCTCGATCGGTCCATCTCGGAGCGCCGCGTCTACCCGGCCATCAATCTCGCTGCGAGCGGCACGCGCAAGGAGCACCTGCTCATGGGTGAGCGCGAGATGAAGACCATGACCGCCCTTCGGCGCCGCCTCATGTCCATGCCGCCCTTCGTGCAGGTCGAACAGCTGGTCGCTGCGGTCAACCGAACCACCGACAACGAGACGCTGGTCCGCGGCAGCGGCAGCTGAGTGCAGGCACGCCCATGCCGGCGCCAAGCCCGTTCTTCGCCAACGCCTTCGACAGCGACCTGCGCGGCGATGGCCTGTTCCTCGCCGAGAGCCCGCGTGTCATCCGGCGCGCCTTGCACGCCATGCATGCGGATGAACTCGGCCGTGCGCGCATGGTGCCCAGGGTGCGACCGCTGGAGCTGCTGGCGTGCAATGACGCCATCAACGAGATCGGCGATGCACTGGACTTCTTCCCGCTGGTCGTCCATCGCATCGGTCACGACGAACTCACGGCACTCACGGGCTACAGGATGCATGACGGGGCCATCATGCTCTGCTCACGCCCGGGGGAGCCAAGCGCCAAGCGCCGCAAGAGCGAGGATGCCGCCTGCGCGGATCTCGGCGCCTTCGCGGCGAGCCTGCCCGCGGCCTGCACGGTGCTGGCCGGCGATGGGATCGTGCACACCGACAACATCGGCAGCCTGTTCCGCAACGCAGCGTGCTTCGGCGAGGCAGCGCTGCTCCTGAGTGAACGCTGCGGCGACCCGCTCAACCGAAAGGCGATCAGGATCGCCAGCGGCCGCACCTTCACGGTGCCGTGGGCCCGTGCCCATGCGCTTCACGATGCGCTTGCGGAGTTGCGGGATCGCCACGGCTTCGCCCTGATCGCCGTCGAGGACTGTGCCGGTGCCAAGCCCCTGTGGGATGTTCCCATGCCGCCCCGGAGCGTGTTCGTGTTCGGCGCCGAGGGTGCAGGCGTCCGCCCAGCGACGATGGAGGCGTGCGGCACAACGGTCAACCTGCCGATGCAGGCCCACCACGACCTGCGTGAGGCAGATGATGTGCCGAGCCTGAATGTGGCGGTGACGTCAGCCCTCGTCCTGGGTGAGCGGCGACGCCGCCAGGCCCAGTCGGTGGCCAGGTCCGCGTGACGCGGCGATCTCGCGCACGTGCTCAGCGGGTACTCGATCAACCTTCGCCCCCAGGCGATTGAGCACCTGCTCCATGCGCGCGTAGCCACGGTCCAGGTGGTACACGCGATGCACGATGGTCTCGCCCTCGGCGGCAAGACCGGCCAGCACCAGGCAGGCGCTTGCACGAAGGTCACTTGCCATGACCTCGGCGCCACTGAGCGGGCTGCGACCCGTGATCACGCAGACGTTCTGGTTTCGCTGCACCTGCGCCCCCATGCGGGCCAGCTCGGCCACGTGGAGGAAGCGCTCGGTGTAGATCTTCTCGGTGATGATTGAGTTCCCCTGCGCCTGGGTGAGCAGCGCCATGAACTGGGCCTGCAGATCGGTCGGGAAGCCCGGGTGCGGCTGGGTCGTGATCGTGGTCGGACGCAGGAAGCGCTCGCTGAAGACGCGAACGCTGCAGCGCTCGTCGCTGTCGGCAGCGTTGAGCTTCTCGATGCGCACACCGATCTCGTTCCACCGGTCGATGGCGCAGAGCAGGCTGTCGTACGGGAAGTCATGGAGCACGACCTGGCCATTGGTCATCGCCGCCGCGATCGCGTACGTCCCGGCCACGATGCGGTCAGGCATGACCGAGTGCGAGGCGCCGGAAAGCTCATCCACGCCCTCAATGACGATGCGCGGGCTGCCATCGCCGGTGATCTTGGCGCCCATGGAGCGCAGGAGGCGCGCCACATCGACAACCTCGGGTTCGCAGGCTGCGCCCTCGATCACGGTTCGCCCCTTGGCCAGGGTCGCCGCGCACATGACGTTCTCCGTGGCACCCACGCTCGAGCCATTGGGACCGCCCAGGAAGATGGTGGCGCCCTTGAGACGGTCGGCGCTGACGGTGATGTAGCCACCTTCCATCTCGATCTTGGCGCCGAGGGCGCGAAGACCGCGCAGGTGCAGGTCGACCGGCCGGTCGCCGAACGCACAGCCGCCGGGCAGGCTCACGAACGCCTTGCCGCGCTTGGCGACCAGCGGCCCGAGCACGCTGATCGAGGCGCGCATCTTCTTGACCGTCTCGTAGCTGGCTTCGGAGGTGTCGTTGCTGGTGCCGGTCACGCGGATGCGGCCGGGGGTCCGCTCAACGCCCATGCCGAGTTCCCCCAGCAATTTCAGCATGTTGTCGATGTCGGCGTGGTCGCTGACGTTGTCAAGCTGGACCGTGTCGTCGGTCAGCAGCGAACAGCACAGGAGCGGGAGTGCGGCGTTCTTGGCGCCTTCGATGCGGACTTCGCCGCTCAGACGCTTCCCGCCCTCGATCACGAAGCATTCCATTGCCATCGTTTACCTCACGTCAGGATTCAACAGCCGCATCCATGCGACCAGTTGCATTATGACATCGGCACGATCGCCTGTGTGGCTTCCAAACGCATTGACGATGATTTTGCGTCCCGTAGGATCCCGACATCCATGAGCGAACCCGCCACCGTGAACGAGCCTTCGATGCCTGAGGCCGCCATGCACCTCGTGCCACCCACAGCGCCCACGAACGCGGTCGTCACGTCGACATCGCTGTGCACCAAGGGCAAGTCGGCGAGCGTCGTCCGTCATGTGTGCATCGACGTCGGCGGCACGCCTCTGGAGGGTCGGTTCCTGGCAGGCCAGAGCTTCGGCGTGGTTCCGCCGGGGACGGATGCCAACGGCAAGCCTCACAAGGTGCGTCTCTACTCGATCGCCAGCCCGGGCTATGGCGAAGATGGTCATGGCCGCGTGCTGAGCACCACCGTCAAGCGGCTCATCGACGAGCGCAAACCCCAACGGACCGGCGACGACCCGAAGGACCATGGCCTCTTTCTCGGCGTCTGCAGCAACTTCCTGTGCGATCGCAAGGCCGGCGACCCGGTCCAGGTGACCGGCCCCGCCGGGAAGCGGTTCCTGCTGCCTACCGACCGAAACGCCCACGACTACCTCTTCGTGGCCACTGGTACCGGCATCGCCCCCTTCCGGGGCATGGTCCACGAACTGCTCGTCGGCCCGCCAGAGGGCACCCCCGCCCGCGCCGGCTGGCGACCGTCGACCTCGTCGATCACCCTGGTCATGGGTACCCCCTACACCACCGACCTGATCTACGACGAGTGGTTCGCCGAACTTGCCGCCGCGCACCCCAACTTCACCTACCACACGGTGATCAGCCGCGAGTCGGCGGCGACCCCCGGACGCGGTGCCTATGTCCACCAATTCATGGACAGCATCGTCGAGAGCCTGCGGCCGACCTTGGCCGGCCCTCGGGGCCTCGTCTATCTGTGCGGTCTGGCGGGCATGCAAGTCGGCGTGTACCGCATGCTGGCCCGCCACGGTCTTGGCGATCAGTACTTGAGCCTGCACGAGGAACTTGCGGGGATCGCGCCCGACGCCTGGACGGAGGACCAGCTGCGCCGCCGCGTCCACGCCACCCGCCGGTGCATGGTCGAGGTGTACTGAGTCCACGACCATTCCGGATTGCCCGATCCACGGCGGGGGCTGCCGCGTACCATGTGATCAATGGGTGAGGAACGACGCGAATTCGAGTCTCCATCCGACGCGGTCCGCTATGCGCTCGAGCGCATGAGCAAGGGTGACTTCGCCGTGGCCGTTCCTGTCCTCCGGCTTGCTCTTCAAGCCGATGACTCGCAACCAGAATGGCAGTTGCACTTGGGGCGCGCCCTTGAGGGGTCTGGTCGCCTGGAGGATGCACTTCGGGCCTACACCCAGGCGGCCGAGCACCTCGATGAGCCCTGCCCCGCACAGACCATGGCCGCGGCCTGCGCTGCGCGCATGGGCCTTCACGAACTCTGCCTTGAGTGGGCTCAGACTGCATCGCGCTCAGACGGCTCGCACGATCCCGCGTGGGCGCTTCAGATCCACGCACTCAGCGCCATGGAGCGCTACGACGAAGCCGAGGTCGCCTACTACACCGCGCAGGAGTATGGGTCGCAGTTGCCGCTGACCGCCATCGAGATGGGCGATGTCTGTGCGCGCAAAGGTGATCATGCGCGGGCAGCGTGGTGCTACGAGCATGCGCAGGGTCAGGGCGCGGAGCTCCCCGGCCTTCGCACACGGCTCGGCTTTGCCCTGCAGTTTGGCGGCGAACACCGCAAGGCTCTTCGCATCTTCCGCGCCGTCTGTGCGGCCAGCCCGATGCCACGACCCGATACCGCCGGCAACGGCGAGGACGATAGTGGCGCCCCGTACATCGGCCTTGGCCTTGTGCTCGAATCGCTGGGCCGTCTCGATGAGGCTGAGGAGGCCTTCAAGGTCGCCTCGCTGCATGGCGAGTTTCAGGCCGATGCGGCGCGTCGTCGCGGCTTCGCGCTCATGCGATTGGCTCGGTACATCGATGCCCGCTCGAGCTTCGAGCGCTCACTGGCGATGGAACCGGGCGATACGGTGGCGCTCGCAGGCCTGGCCGAGGCGGCCATCCGGCTCGGCGACGCTGGTGCTGCGCGATTCGCCCTGCAGTCGGTCGTGCTGCGAACCCGCGAGACTGGCTCCACCGCGCCCCTCGATGACCACCCAAGCACGGGCTACGTCGTGCTGGCCGAACTGGCCTTGGGGCTTGGCTCGCGCAAGCTGGCCTTCGATCTGGCGTTCGTGGGCCGTGATCCCAAAGATGCCAGCGAACTCTGCAGCCAGCCCCAAGTCGCGCGCTTGATCGGCTACTTGGCTGCAGTCGAGCACGATGACCCACGCGCAGCCCTGCTCGCACTTCATCATGATCGCCACTGCGCCACGAGCGCGTTCAACGCTGCCGTGGCCGGCCTCCGGCGAGGCGATCTGCGACTTGCCTCGGCTTGCATCGGCCGGCTGCGCACCATCAGCCCCGACCATCACGCGCTGACGACGCTGCGCGTGCACCTGGCATGGCGCCGCGCCATGCGTGCGCTCTGTGGACTGCTTGGCTTGGGCACCACGCGCTGAGCCTGCGCCTGCGACAGCGGCCTTCTCAATCACGACAGCAGCCCGCGGCCAAGGGCCACGGGCTGCGAGTGTCGATCGGTTGACGATGGACCGGCGCGGTCAGGTGCCCGCGTTGGTGTACGGCAGGAGCGCCATGAAGCGGGCACGCTTGACGGCGAGCGCGAGCTGCTTCTGGGCCTGCGCATCGAGCGCAAGGCGCTTGCGGCCGTAAAGCTTGCCGTTGGGCGTCATCGCGCGGCGAAGCTCTTCGACCTGCTTGTAGTCGATGAAGGACTTGCCCTTGGCGCCAACGGTGCGCTTAAAGGTCGGCGGAGGAGGCGGGGTGAATTGCGACATGCGTGACTCCATTCGTTCCTGTCGGGCCGAGGCCCAGGAGCGCCGTGGTCCCCGGTCAGGGGGCTTCCGTGACATCCGGAAGCGGCGAGTCGTCAAGAATAGCGAAACTCGGGGTGCCCCGGAAGGCATCATGTGCGTCCGGAAGCAGTTATCCGGTGGTCGAGCCGGCGCCAAACGATGCTCGCACCTGCGCACCGGCGCGAGCGACCGCTTCGGCATCGATGCCGGTCTCCCAGCCAGCGGCATGAAGCGCGCGCACCAACGACTCAGTGGCCAAGTTCCCGGGTGCCCCCGGCGCGTAGGGACAGCCGCCCAGGCCAGTCGCGCTCGCATCGAAGGCCCGGACACCAAGCCCCAACGCTCGCTCGACGCAGCTCAGCGCCGCCCCGCGCGTGTCGTGCAGGTGCAGGACTGTGGCTGATGGCTCGACGACCGCCGCGACCGCGGCGTACATCGCTTCGATCGACTCGGGGGTGCCCGCGCCGATCGTGTCACCCAGATCCAGTTCGTCGATGCCAAGGTCGAGCAGGCGAGCCGAGCACGTGGCCACCGCCGCGGGCGCGATGGGCCCGTCGAAGGGACACGCGATCACGCAGGACAGGTAGCCGCGCACGCGAACGCCGGAGGCCTTGGCGGACTGGATCACCGGTGCAAGCCGCGCGAAGACCTCGTCGATCGACCCGTTGGTGTTGCGGCGGCTGAAGCCCTCGCTCGCCGCAGCGAAGACGGCGACTGCATCGACGCCGCAGGCAAGCGCACCTTCGAGCCCACGCTCGTTGGGAACGAGTGCGCTGTAGGTCGCCCCCGGCTTTCGCGCGATCAATCGAAGCACCTCTGCACCATCGGCCAGCTGCGGCACCCACTTGGGTGGGACGAAGCTGGTCACTTCGATCTCGCTGCACCCCGCGTCGGCCAGTGCATCGACGAACGCCACCTTCGCAGCGACGGGCACGATGGCTTTCTCGTTCTGCAATCCATCTCGAGGCCCGACCTCCGTGATGCGGATGCGCCTCATCGCGTCTCCCGGTCGTGGTCCTTGCTGATGCGCCACCAGAAGATGCCGATGCCAATGATCAGCGCCACGGTCATCACGCCCGCAGCGACGAAGAGCCAGAACTCGGGAACGACGCTCAAGTCGTCCGCAGCCGTCCCGACCGGCATGTCCTGCGGCAGCGGCACGCACACGGCAAGCATCACGATGCTCATGGCGCGGCCTCCACGAACCTGAGGGAGGGCTGCACGACGGCGCGAGCCGTCATGCCTTCAGCGTTGACGGCAAGCAGCGTGCCGGGTGCGGCGTGCACCGTCCGCACGGTGGCGAGCGCGATGCTCACTGCACCGAGCATCGGGCTGAGCGTGCTGCTGGTGACCGCACCGACCTGCTCGGCAAGACCTCCACCCTCGGTGAGCGAGAAGACCTGCTCCCCCGCCGTCGGCAGCGCATCGCCGACGATGCGCAGTGCTGCCACGACCTGCTTCGGCTTGCCAAGGCTCTCCATGCGCGCCACGATCTCCTGGCCGAGGTAGCAGCCCTTGGTGAAGCTCACGCGCTCTCGAAGCACCCCGCTCTCGTGCGGCAGGCTCTCGCGACCGAAGTCCACATGGAACCAGGGTTCGCCCGCCTCGATGCGCGCGATGTTCTGCGCGTACCAGCCGCAGGGTCGTACGCGTCGCCTGCCCTGG
Organism: Phycisphaerae bacterium; assembly: GCA_016873375.1. Taxonomy (GTDB): domain Bacteria; phylum Planctomycetota; class Phycisphaerae; order Phycisphaerales; family SM1A02; genus SYIB01. The sequence continues at coordinate 1,972 of VGXJ01000038.1, read as the reverse complement.
GCCAGATCGACCTGTGCGACGAGCGCCTTCCAGAGTTCCGCCGCACGATCGGCTCCACAGGCCAGATGCACCGTCGGCACGCCGAACCAATCCAGTCGCCACGCATGGCAGGACATCCCCGCGATCTGCACCACGCACGAGCGTGCATCCGACTGCGCCAGCGCTGCGGTCTCAGCGCCCACGGCGGCGAGCGCCTCGATGGTCGAGGGCCCTGCGAGCGTCAGGCGTCGAAGCGCCGGCTCGTGGACGAGCTCGGTGTCCTCGTTGAAGATGAACGAGGAAAGGCTGGCGGCTGCCTGGGCCGCATCGAGTGCATCGCACTCAAGCAACCAGTGGTCCTCGAAGGCGACGACCGCGAGATCCGCTTCGATCCTTCCCTTGCGGTTGAGCCAGAAGCTGCGCCGAACGCCGCCGGACTCAAGCCCGCGCAATTCCTGCGTCAGCATGCGCTGCAGCACATCAAGCCGATCCTTGCCGCGCACACGGATCACGCCGCGCGCGCATCCATCCAGGAGCGCGCAGCCGCGCCGCAGCGCCGCGTATTCCACTTCAACGCTGCCGTAGCTGGCGGGAACCAGGGCAACGGGCTCGTTGCCATCGGCCCATGGCAGGTACTGGACCTGGCCGTCGGCGGGAAGGATTCCCGCGCCCCGATCCCCTGCACCCGGTGCCTGCGCAACTGCGCCGGCACGACGCTGTGCCTCGCCGCGGGCGAACTCGGCGTGGAGGGCGTGGAGTGCATCGTGCATGGGCGCGGCATGATAGGTTTCCCGACCCATGGACATCTCCCTGCTGCAACGTCTGTGTGAAACCCCCGGCATCCCTGGTCGCGAGGAGCGCGTGCGCGCGCTGGTTCAGAAGGAGACCAAGGGCCTGTTCGACTCAGTCACGGTCGATCCGATGGGTTCGCTCCTGTGCACGATCAAGGCGCGCAAGCGTTCCGGCGGACCGATCCTCGTGGCTGCGCACATGGACGAGATCGGCTTCTATGTCCGCCATGTCGACGAGCAGGGCTTCCTCTGGCTGAACCCGGCGGGTGGCTTCGACGCACGCAACCTCTTCAGCCGCCGCGTACTGGTGATCACCGAGAAGGGCGACCTCAAGGGCGTGCTGAACCCCGGCGGCAAGCCGATCCACATCTCGAGCGAGGCCGAGCGCAGCAAGGTGCCCGGGACCGAGGAGTTCTTCATCGATCTCGGCCGCGAGGTGGGCGATGTGAAGAGCCGCGTGCAGGTGGGCGACTATGTCGTCATGGACGAACCCTTCCTCGACCTGCCCACCGCCGTCATCAGCAAGGCGCTCGACAATCGCTTCGCATGCTTCATGGCCATCGAAGCGATCCGTGCGATCGCCAAGCGACGCGGCCAGCTCTCACGCGACGTGGTCGTCGCGTTCACCACGCAAGAGGAAGTCGGCCTCCGCGGTGCAATGACGGCGGCGAATGCCGTCGGTGCCGAGATCGGCATCGGGCTGGACGTGAATCTGGCGTGCGATACGCCTGGGGTACCTGATTCCCAGCGCGTGACCAAGCACGGCCTGGGTGCAGCGGTCATGGTGCAGGATGGCAGCATGATCAGCGACTACGGCCTGCTCACCGAGGTCTGCGCGATCGCCAAGCGCAAGAAGATCCCCCACCAGCGCGCGATCCTTCCACGCGGCGGGCAGGATGGCGCCGCCATCCAGCGCAGCGGCAAGGGTTCGAGGTGCATTGCCATCGGTGCAGGGACCCGCTACATCCACACGGTCACCGAGTCGATCAACAAGAAGGACCTGAAGGCGGCGATCGACCTCTTGGCGGAGTGCCTCGTCACGCTCTGAGCCCACGCTAGGGCAGCACCTCAGGCAGCACTGCAGGGCAGCACCGCTCGCGGACGTGGTTCGATGGCGGCCCGTGGGGTCAGCCGAACGAACCTGCACCGAGCAGGAAGCGCGCGATGCGTTCGGCGGCGTCAGGTTCGGTGCGCGCCTCAAG
>VGXJ01000037.1 GCA_016873375.1 Phycisphaerae bacterium | reverse complement strand
ATGGTGCCGTCCCCGTTCAGTGCGGTTGTGGATGCCCACGAGCGGCGGTAGACACTTCAGTCCTGGTGGCGATCCCGCTTCGGCCTGACGGCCCTCCACAGGACGCCCCCGAAGGTGCCTCCCAAGCGAGGCCACCCAAGGAGTTGGTCCGGGAATCCGGGGAAACGCAGCGCAGCAGGCCACGCTCTGCGCGGTGGATCCGCGGCCCCGCTAGCGCCGACCTGGCACGCCGATGGCCAAACCATGCATTTTTGACACCCCCGATTTGTCTTGGGCCTGGTTTGCGTTAGGTTGACGGCTGAGTTCCCGTGAGTCGGGGGCCGTGTCATGGAGAGCGGGATCAGGACCAGGAGCCTGTTCTCATGCGTTCGACCCTCTCCGTCTGCGTGCTTGCGCTTGCTGTCGCCGCTTCGGCCGATGCCGCGCTCACCGCCATCTACCGCACGAACACCAACAACGACGTCGCCGACAGCTACGGCACGTACTCCTCGCTGGCCAGCCTCGGCAGCCACTCGTCGGGCGGCAACACCTCGATCAGCCCCAGCCTGTCGAGCATGCGCCACACCTACATCTTCGGCGATTTCGTCGAAGGCCAGACCGCCGACCCGTACATGTACCGGACGGTGCTCAACAGCAGCAACGAGATCACCCAGATCATCCGGTACGCCGCGCCCGCGAGCGATCCGATGGCCAACTTGCGCACGAACACCGGCGGCCAGGTGTTCAACCTCTCGCAGGCGTGGAACCGGGAGGATGACTTCTACCACGACGGCACCGCGTTCTATCGCAACGCCACCGGTTCGAGCAGCAGCTTCGGCGTCACCCGCTACGCCACCTTCATGGACTTGGTGAACAACACCAACGGCACGTTCTACAACTACGGCGCGAACTACGGTTTCAACGACCGGTTCTTCGGCTTTGAAGGCAAGATCTACCGAACCAACACCCTCGGTCCCGGCGGATCAGTCAATGGCTTCGCGGTCTACAACAGCTTCAATGACCTGCTGAGCGGCAACGTTGCGCAGACCATCAGCAGCGTCAACTACTCCGCCGGTGACCTGTACATCGCGGTCCCGGCTCCGGGCGCAATGGTGCTGCTCGGTGTGGCCGGACTCGTCGGCGCGCGTCGCCGCAAGTGACTCGCGGCATCCTCGGGACATGACCCGCGGGGTCGGCGTCGCGCCGGCCCCGCTGTCGTGGACGAGCGTCGAATCACGGTTCGGGAGGCTGGCGACCGCTGCAGGCCTTCGTGCAGGCCGTCCACGCCCGCGCGATGCCGAGCCACAGCAGTGCATTGCCGATGAAGCCCACGACGCGCGCGATCGGCAGTTCTGCAAAGCTCACCCCTGCACCGCTGGCAATGGCGAGCAGCGCCGCGAGCGCCGATCCGGTGAGCAGGAAGCCGCCCACGCAGGCGAGCGCGGGGGTGACGGGATTCCTCGGCAGGAGCCGCATGTGCGCAATGCTACGGTCCCCTCTCACAGCCTGCTGCGAGGATGGGTGCTCGCCGCCGTGGCTGGGGGCCACCGGCCCGGCGTCGACGAACACGCGGTTGGGCTTCGGTAGTCGGCGCGTGCTCAGGGTCTGAGCGGTGCCCGATGACCAACAGGCTGCGCCGGGTTGCCGAGGTAAATCGTCCACGGCGAAAGGTCCTTGAAGGCCACGGCCCGCGCACCAAGGATGACGCCGTCGCCCACAGTCACGCCCGGTCCGACGAAGGCTTCGGCAGCGATCCAGCAGTCCGAACCGATCGAAACTGGTGGCCGCAGCAACACCATGGCACGACGCCGATGATCATGGCTGCCGGCACAGACATGCGCTCGCTGTGAAATCGTGGAGTGATCCCCGATGCGGACCGGGCCAAGGCAGTACAGGATCACACCATCGCCGATCGCCGTGTCCATGCCGATCGTCAGGTTCCAGGGGCACTCGATGCGCACGGTCCTGCGGATCCTGCAGGTTGGATGCAGGGTTGATCCGAATGCGCGCAGCAGCATGCGCCGCCAGCCGTAGCAGGTGTGGAAGCTCCACGCGAACAACGTGGACTGGACCACGGCCCACGCCAAGCGAGCCAACTTCTCGCGGCGCGAGTACGGGCTGGGATCAGCCATGACCGGCATCTCACCGTCCACGACCTGCGCTCCGTTCGAGTTCGTCCACCTTCATGCCGATCTCCCAGAAATAGCTGGCCTTCAGGAAGGCATAGGCAAAGCCCGCATGACCGTCCATCCAGCCACCCCGTCGCAGATACGCGTCGACGAAGTAGGCCGCCGGCAGCCACCATGCACCGATGGATCGGTACTTGCGGCGTTGTCGTGGCGTGAGTGCTGGATCGTCTAGGCGCCCCTCGCGGCGGAGCATCGCCGTGCGCTGGGCCTCCCAGGAGGAATAGTCATTGTGCTTGCGCAGCCAATGCTCAAGCCCGCGATCGTCACGATGGTCGAGTCGTGATGCAAGGTCGCCGATCGTGCCCTCGAGGATCGGGTGCTCGTGGATCTCCATGTCGAGGTGGCTCCAGCGATCCTCTTCGATGCGTTCGTACTCGCCGGCACCGACGCGGAAGAGCGCGAGCTTGCGATTGACATCACCGTGGCGCAATCGCTTGCCGAGGAACCACGTGTCATAGCTGATCCAGAAGCCCGCATGCTGCGTCGATGGCAGCACGCGGCCGAGCTCGTTGCAGAAGGCCTCGTCGACGAACTCATCGGCATCGAGGAAGAACACCCAAGGCGTCGATGGTGCGTGGTGGCGCAGGAACCAGTTCCGCTTCTTGGGGAAGCGACCGTTCCAGGTGAAGTCGATGACCTCGGCTCCGTGCTCTTGTGCAATTGCCCGGGTCCGATCGGTGCTCCCCGAATCGATCACGACCACGCGCTCGAACCGTGCCAGGCGTGCAAGGCACGCCGGAAGGTTGCGCTCCTCATTGCGCGCGGGAATGGCAACCGTGACTGGGAGCCGTGTGAGCATCGTTCGGACACTATCGGCAGCGGAACGATGGCCCCTCGACACCTGTCGAGAATTCGCGCTGCATCATCCACTTATCACCACCCCACGGGGCGTAGGATCGCCCCATGGGTTCCCTGAACACCGCGATCATCGGCGGCGGCGTCGCCGGACTGGGCCTTGCCCGTGGGCTGGCCCACCGCGGCATGCCCGTCACGCTCTTTGAGCGGTCAGAGGCATACGGTGAGCGAGGCTTCGGCTTCATCCTCCTGGCCAACGGCTGGCTTGCACTGCGCGGCCTGGGGATCGAGTTCGATCCGCGCGACCTCGGGCAGTCGCTCGATCGTGCGGTCATCCGCGCCGTCGACGGCTCCATGCTCAAGGACGAGTCGCTCGATGGGGCCGTGGCCGTGAGCCGCTTCGACCTGCTGTCGTCGATCATGCACGGGCTCCCATCAGGCGTGATTGAGCTTGGTCGTGACTTCACGGGCTTCGACTGGGATGGCCAGCGCGCGGTCGCTGCCCGCTTCGACGATGGCTCCGCATTCGAGGCGAGCGCGTTCGTCGGTTCAGACGGCGTGCGCTCGCGCTGCCGTGAATGCGTGGCGCCCAGCCATGCCTGGCAGGCCGGGCGCGTCAAGGAAATCGTCTCGTCGGTCAGTGCACCGGCGCTTGCCGCCGAGCTGGGCACGACCTTCCGCAAGGTGATGCACCCCGGCGGCGGACTCGCCGTGGGACTCGTTCCTGCGGGGCGCGGTCGCGTGATCTGGTTCGTGCAGTTCGATGCACAGCGCTTCCAGCCCCCGGCCCTCGGGCAGGCCATGGACTTCTTCCGTGAGCACCTGTTGGTCTTCCCCGCGGACGTGCATGCCGCCATCGAGGCCACCGACCCTTCCACGCCGCACGTCTGGCATACGGTGGATATGGACCCACCGCCCTCCATGGTCCGCGGCAACGTGGCCCTCATCGGCGATGCGGCGCACCCCCTGCTGCCCTTCACGAGCCAAGGCGCCAACAGTGCACTCGAGGACGCTGTTCTGCTTGCGGACCTGATCGCGCGGTGCCGAAGCCAGACCGACATCGCGCTCGCGATGCGCTCGTTCAACGCCGCGCGTCACCCGCTCATGGTGCAGTACGTCGAGGGCGGCCGGGCGATCGCCCGACGCTTCGTCGAGCCGATCGATGGCGCCGTCCCCTTGCCGCTCCTGACATGACGTCATTCTCCGACACGGATGTCCGGCTCGACCTCCTGCGCCAGCGGGCCTTCAACCTGCGCTGGGCCGAGCAGCCGCAGGAGGTCATTCCCCTCACTGCGGCGGACCCGGATTTTCCCACGGCTCCGGCGATTCGCGAAGCGATCGTGCGCTACGTCCAGGATGGTGTGCTCTCCTACGGTCCTGCGCAGGGCTTGCCAATTTTTCGCGAGAGCGTGGCGAACTACCTGCGTACGAGGCGCGGCGCCCCGGTCGATGCGTCGGGCGTGATCGCCGTGAACAGCGCTGCGGCTGGCCTGGCGATGGTTGCGCGACAGTGGCTCACGCCGGGCGACGAGGCGATCGTGATGGACCCGGTCGATTTCCTGTTCGCCCACACCGTTCGATCCGCAGGAGGCGTTCCCGTGCGGTGGTCCATCGCCCGCACCGGAGCGCTCGACCTCGATCGGCTCGAATCGCTCATCACGCCGCGGACACGGATGCTCGGCCTCTGCAATCCGCACAATCCGCTGGGCCGATGCTTCACGCGCGAGGAACTCACGGCGATCGGTTGCCTGGCCGAGCGCCACGGTCTCGGGATCCTGAGCGACGAGATCTGGGGCGAGATCGTCTATCCGCCGACGGGCTTCACGAGCATGCTGTCGCTCGATGAGCCGATCGCTGCGCGCACCGTGATGGTGCACGGCTTCTCCAAGTCCTTCGGGCTCGCGGGGCTGCGCATCGGCTATGTGGCGGTGCGCGACGCCGCCGTGAGTGCGCGCATGCTTGCAGCGAGCGAACATCCTTCGACGGTCGATGGTGCGGCAACGGTCAGCCAAGTTGGCGCAGCCGCTGCGTACGACCATGCATTGCCATGGCTCGGGGAATTCATCAACCATCTGCGCGCGCGACGCGACCAGACAGTCGAGGCCCTCAACGCCATGCCCGGCGTGCGCGTGCAATCCCCTGACGCGACCTACGTCGCCTTCGCCAAGGTCAGCGATCCACCGAGCACGATCGAGGACCTGGTCGATCGACTCCGGCGAGATCATGGTGTGGCCGTGGTGCCGGGCAGCCCACGCTGGTTCGGCGAGGGCGCGGCGGGTCACCTGCGCGTGTGCTTCGCGACGAGCGAGGGCATCCTGCGCGAGGGGCTTGATCGCATGGCTCGCGGGATCAGGTCGATCCGTGCAGGCACGACCTGATCAGCGAGGCTGTGCGACGGCCGCCGCGTACATCCTGCAACGCCCATTGGAGCGCGTTGCGCATGGCTGGAGTCTCCTCGATTCACGCCGAGCGGTCGAGGAAGCCGCATGCCACCAGCTGGGCGCGGGCCTGCCGGTCCCACCCACGATTGGCGGCGGGGCTCGCCGGGCTCGGATGAAGCACCGTGTGCACCGCTGTGCCCGATGGCAGTGCGCCGATCGCTCGGTCGCGAGCGAAGCCTCCGACGCCGATCACCATGCCCGGCTCCAGCGCACGCACGATGCGCATGAGCGCACGATCGCACGCAGCCTCGATCGGACCGCGCACCGAAGCCGGCAGCTTGTCAGGAGTGACATTCGCCCCGCTGGCTGAGAGGAACGCCAGCGGACACCAGTTCCACACAAACGCGTTCCGGAAGAACTCGGTGCGCGTCCCGAAGGCATCGCGCATCAGGCCCCAGAAGCGTCGGCCGCTGACTTCGCTCCGGCTGCAGGCGAATCCCTCGATGGGCCGGCGAGGGTGCTGGTGCGCGGGCGGCGTGATCCGCTCGTCGATGCCGAGGAATCCCTGCACCGCCGCGACTTCGCCGAACGGCACACCCGTTTGCACCATCCCAAAGGGGCCGGGATTCATGCCCACGAAGAGCGCCAATGGTCGGGTGCGGGCCATGAGGCAGTACGCCCGGTGCGCCGACCATGCATACACGATGGGGTCATAGGTGAACGCGACGGATGACGGCGGATGCAGCGCCGAAAGCTCGCGCGACAAGGCGCGAGCGATGCGGACGATGGACGCAGCCGGCTGGCTCACTCGACATCCGAGGCAGCGCGGAAGCTGAACGGCTGACCGCCGACCGAGGCTTCGAGCATGAGCCCAACCGGATTGATGATGGACACCGCCGCGCCGCCCTTACCGATGTCGGGGAACGCCGCGAAGGCTTCACAGTTCTCGAAGAACTTCCATATCGAGGGGTCCTCTTCCTTCACCCGCATGAGGAAGGCATTGACGTCCGCGGATTGCACGGTGCGCGCGCTCTCGCTCGTAGGGGCAGTCGAGCAGCCAGGCACGGCGGGCGGAGCGAGCAGCATGGTTGAGTCGATGGGGAGCTTCGTGGTGGTCATGGTTGGTCCTTGTCGGAAGCTCGTGAAGCCATGGACTCTATCAGCCCTGGCGCTGGGCAAACGACCACGCATCGCGGACCATGTCATCAAGGCCCAGCTGCGCACGCCAGCCCAGACGCCGCTCCGCCAGTGATGGGTCGGCATACGCAGCGGCGGCGTCGCCGGCGCGGCGTGGTCGGATGGCGTACGGAACCTTCGCCCCGTTCATCCTTTCGAAGGCGTGGACCACATCGAGCACCGATGCGCCCATGCCGGTTCCGAGGTTGATGCGCTCATGATGCATCGAGTCGAGCTGGTCCAGCGCTGCGACATGTCCGCGGGCAAGGTCGACGACGTGGATGTAGTCGCGGACCCCGGTACCGTCATGCGTTGGCCAATCGCCGCCGAAGACGCCGAGTTCCGGCAGCTCGCCACGGGCCACCATGACCACGAACGGCATGAGGTTGTTGGGGATGCCCAAGGGGCTCTCGCCGATCAGCGCACTCGCGTGCGCACCCACGGGATTGAAGTAGCGCAGCGAGCAGACATGGCGGTCGGGGCCCGCATCGACCCAACGGTCGAGCATGTGCTCGATGTCGAGTTTCGTCTGGCCGTACGGATTGATCGCGCTCAGGGGATGCGACTCGTCGATCGGCAGGCGCTGCGGCGTTCCGTAGACGGTGCACGACGACGAGAACACCATGCGGCGCACGCCGACCTCATCCATCGCCGCGAGCAGGACCTCGGTGCCCCGGACGTTGTTGTCGTGGTAGAGCTCAGGCTTCTCGACCGACTCCCCCACGGCCTTGAGCCCGGCGAGGTGGATGACCGCATGGACGGCGGTGGATCCAAAGGCGGCACGCATCGCCCCTTCGTGCCGGATGTCCGCCTCGATGCATCGCACCGGCATACCCATCAGTTCGCCGAGGCGGTCCACGACCGAGCGTTCGCTGGTGCAGAAGTTGTCCAAGAGCACCGGAGTCCACCCCGCTGCCGCTACCTCGACGGCGATGTGCGACCCGATGAATCCGGCACCGCCGGTGAGCAGGATGATGCCGCGAGAGGCCATGGTGTGAAGCGTAGTGGGCCAGCTGCATGACAGGCCATTGAAGGCGGCACCATCCTCCATAGGATTCAGTCCATGCGCACGATCCAATGGCTGATGATCCCGTCGATTGCCCTCATGCTGGTCATCGCGGCGCCCAGCGTTGCAGAAGTGCCAAAGCTCGAGCCGAAGGCACTTCACGCCAGAGCGGCGAAGGCCACGACCACCGCCGAACTCGGTGCATTCAAGTCGGAACTCGAGGCCGCCGTGCGCGCCATGCTCGAGGCCAAGGGCTCAACCGCTGCAGCGCAGACCGCCTGCACCGATGGCCCGGCAGTGGCCATCCGGCAACTCACCCTTCTCAACCGCTGCCAGCCGGTCGCCGATGCATGGGCGCCCACGCTGTCCTGGGTGCTCGCCACGCCCGATGCCCTCGATGGACTCGTGCGCGGCGGCGAGATTGCCGGCAGTTGGGTCCGCACCATGGATGTGCTGCACGCCATCGTGTCCACCGTCGATGGTGCGCGTGATGGACTCGGGCTTCGGATCGCGCTGGCCACTGCGCTGACCTGGTCCGAGCCCGTCAACGCCATGGCCGATGACGCGCCCATCGATCCCGTGGCTCGCTGCAGGAACTTCATTGCATGGGATCGGGAGGGCCAGCTCGATCCGAGCTTCCGGTCGCTGTCGACGTGGGAACTCCGCTATGTGGTCGGATCGTGGGCGAGCGACGACGACCTGGTCTGGGCGCGTGTGAACATCAAGGCTGATTGCCGCGAGCGCGCAAAGATCGGCGATGCGGTGCACGGCATGGTCACGTACACGCTCGAGAACAAGGACGGCGTGAGCGTGCAGGAAGGGCGCAAGTTCTACGGCGGCCGTCCCATGACCTTGCCCATCATGGTTGAAGTCGGCGGTGTCTGCGGTGCCATCAGCCGTTTCGGCTCAAGCATGTGCCAGGCCTTCGGTATTCCCGCCATGCCCGTGGGCCAGCCCGGGCACTGCGCGTTCATCTGGCAGAAGGAGCCCCATGAGTGGAGCCTCAACAACGACATCTCCGGCTGGGCGGAAAGCGGGCGCCACACGGGCATCCAGACTGCGTGGGGCGATCCCGCGTGGCTTGTCCCGATGATGCAGGCAGCGCAGGCGAACGCGGGTGCCTACCTCGATGCTCAAACTCTGCTCGATGCCACGACCATCGCGTGGGGCAAGCCAGCGGACGATCTGGCGGCGCTCACCGAGGCAACCGAACGCTGCCCATTGCACATGGCCGCGTGGCGCGCGCGCGTGGCGTTGATCGTGCAGTCGAAGCGGTCGACGTCGCTCGCAAAGAAAGCGCTAAAGGAAGCGGCCGTCGCGCTCGTCACGCAACCGATGGCCTATGCCGAGATCGCGCTCGTGCTGCAGCCGATGCTTGCTGCGGATACCGCCTCGAGTTCCGCACGAACCTGGTTCCTGGCACGCGTCGATGAGATCGTGACCATGTCTGCGAGCGGCGCGGATGCCACGCTCTGCTCGATGGCAACGACCAACCTGCTGGAGCGCGCTTGCATGGCGATGACGGCCAAGGGTGCCGCAGCGGCGCGGGCCATCGTTCGAGGCGATGCCGCGCCGGGGGGAACACCAACCATCACAGCCAGCGAAGTGAAGTCGATCGCCGAACTCTGCACGGATGGCATCAATCGGCTGGATGGTCCCGGCGGCAGTCGTCACGCCGCGTGGCGACAGGCCATGCAGCGTGTGGTTGCGGGCCTCGTTGCACAGCCCGTCGAGCGTGATCGATCGCTGGGGCGCATCGAAGCGCAGGTCACCGGCCTGGCCGCCTCGAATCGGGCGGACGATGCACGCTGGCTGGCGGATCGGCTCGTGGACGGGTGCAAGGCCACCAAGGACGCGGAGTTGGAAGCGAAGGCGGTTGCCTTGCGACGGGCGCTGGGTTGACGCCCTCAGCCGCGAGAAGGGCCACGAAGGCCAACTTCACGGCCTTTGCTCCGGCGGCTTCCTGTGGCATGATGCTCGCATGACCCAGGGCACTGCAGGCATCCTCATCGCATCCTTCCTGTGCACATCCACGGCGCTGGCGGAGCTGACGATCTCCTTCCGGCAGGGTGAGAACGGCTATGCCCAAACACTGGATACATGGGTCAACGAGGACTCGCCCAATTCCAGCTACGGCAACGACGGCACCCGCTGGGTCGATGACGATGCGTCCAACTCGGTCTTCAGCGACTACCGCGGACAGGCCTTGCTTCGGTTCGATGGGATCATCGACAGCACAGCCATCCCGGCCGGGAGCACGATCGTCAGTGCCACCCTCGAGATTCATGTCGTTGAAGACATCGATACCCCGTTCTGGAATCCCTTCATCGATGTCTACCCGGTGATCCGCGCGTGGAACGAGGGCAGCACCTGGAACTCACTCGATGGCGGACTGAGCCAGCCACAGGATCTTGCACCACGGTGGGCGAGCTTCAATGGCGACAATGAGCCCGAGGAAAATTCCATCAGGACACTCGGCGTGACCGGACTGGTGCAAGCCTGGGCTGATGGCCAGCCCAACTGGGGCGTGGCCTTCCTGCCGGAAATCATCAACGGCAACGACGATGGCATCGAGATCGCCACCAGCGAGTGGGGCACCATCGGGCAGCGTCCCAAGCTCACGGTCACATTCATTCCACCAGTCCCCCCACCACCACCGGTCGAGGGGGATTTCAACGGAGACGGCGTGGTCGACGGCATCGATCTGGGCCTGATTCTGGGAGCTTGGGGCACGAACATTCCCGAATACGACCTCAACACGGATGGCACCGTTGGTGGGTACGAGCTCGCGTACGTCCTCGGGTTGTGGACCTGACGACTCCTCGATCCACTCGTCGCTGGTCGGGGATCTGTACGCTTCTGGTCGTATGCATCACATTGCTTCGGACCTCCTCAAGCGCATCGAATCCAAGACCGCCGTCATCGGCATCGTCGGCCTGGGCTACGTGGGCCTGCCCCTGAGCAAGGCCCTGCTTGAAGCTGGCTTCCCGGTGGTCGGCTACGACATCGACCAGCGCAAGATCGATGCGATCCACGCAGGCACGTCGTACATCCACCACCTTGGGCAGGAGTTCTTCGATCGCCTGAAGACCGATCCAAGGTTCAAGGCCACGAGCGACCCGAAGGAACTGGCCAAGGCCGATGCGATCCTGCTCTGCGTGCCGACCCCGCTCGGCCATCACCGCGAACCCGACCTGACGTATGTGCTCGACAGCACCCGCATGGTGGCGGGCATCCTCCGCAAGGGCCAGATCGTGGTCCTCGAGAGCACGACCTATCCCGGCACTACGCGCGATGAGATGGGCCCGATCCTCGATGCCACCGGACTCAAGCGAAACGAGGACTACTTCCTCGCCTACAGCCC
>VGXJ01000036.1 GCA_016873375.1 Phycisphaerae bacterium | reverse complement strand
TCTCCCGGCTCGTGACGGGTTGACGAAACCAGCGGCCCTTCGCGCGCGAAGCCCCCGCCATGGACCAACCCGTCTCGATCGTCACCGGTGCCGGCAGCGGCATCGGCCGCGCGACCGCCATCATGCTCGCCGAGCGCGGCCACCGCGTGACGCTGGTGGGGCGCACGGCGCTGGCGCTCGAGGAGACCGCCGCGCTCATCCGCGAGCGCGTGCCGGGCGCCACGATCTTCCCGTGCGTCGCCGACGTCTGCGACCTGGACCGTGCAGCGATGGTCGTTGACCGTACGCACGCGGCGTGGGGTCGCATCGACTGCCTGGTGAACGGCGCCGGTGCAGCACCGAAGGCCCCGATCGAGGCGACCGACGAGGAGCTCCTCGAGAACACCTTCTATGTGAATGCCTTCGGGCCTGCGTCGCTGATCGCGCGCTGCTGGCCGCACTTCGTGCAGCAGAAGTCCGGCTGCATCATCAACATCAGCACGATGGGTGCGTTCGATCCCTTCCCGGGCTTCTTCGTCTACGCGGCAGCGAAGAGCGCGCTCGACTCGTTCACGCGCAGTGCCTGGCGCGAGGGCCGTCGCCACGGGATCCGATCGTTCTGCATCAATCCCGGCGCCGTCGAGACGAACATGCTGCGGCGCAACTGGGACGAAAAGATCATCCCGCCAGCGAAGGCGCTCCCGCCCGAGGCGATCGCGACGGTGATCCTTGATTGCATCGAGGGCCGCCGCGACGCCGAAGCTGGAAAGTCGATCCCCGTGCCGTCGCCGTGAGGCGCTTGACCGCGGCCGGGTGGCTCACAACCGCCGGCGCGCGCCGGTCGCGCGCTGCATGTCACGCTTGGCTTCCTTCTCCTTGATGTGCTCCCGCTTGTCGCCCTTCTTGCGGCCGAAGCCGACGCCGACCAGGACCTTGGCGCGGCCCTTCACGAAGTAGATCTTGAGCGGGATCAGGGATGCCCCCTTGGCCTTCTGCTGGGTGGCTAGCTTGTCGATCTCGCGCCGGTGGGCCAAGAGCCGCCGGACCCTGGTCGGGGCGTGTTGGTGCTGAGGCAAGGCTTGGGGGTACTCGGCGATGTGGACCCCGTGCAGTTCCAGGCTGACCGGGACGGCCTTGGCCATCACGAACCCCTGATCGAGCTGGACTTGGCTGTTCCGGAGGCTCTTCACCTCTGTCCCGAGGAGCTCGATCCCGCACTCCAGCGTGTCCTCGATGGCGTAATCATGGCGCGCACGACGGTTCTCGATCGTCGGCTCCCGTGAGGTGGAGCGCTCCTTGGCGGCCATCGGGCCAAGGCTACCCCTGAAATGGCCAAAAAAGTGGCCTCTGGCGGTCGCCAAGTCCTCGCACTCGGGCAATACTCCAAAGGTCCGGAACAGCGGTGCCTCCGGACCGATACCCCACGACCGGCATCACCTTGCCGGGTCTTCCAACTGATGGAGAAACGAATGCGCCCCACGCTCGGACTCATCGCCGCACTGACCTTGACCCTCGCCCCCACCGCACTCGCGCAGGTCGGTCAACTCCCCCGCACCAGCCCTGCCGAGGCACGCACTGCGTTCCTCGAAGCCAATGCGGGAACGGGCTTCTTCATCAATGACCACGGCAACCTCACGCGCGTCTATGGCCGCGCGTTCAGCCACGGCAACAGCCCGGTCGAAAGTGCCGCGGCGTTCGTCGCGCAGCACGCGTCGATCTGGGGTGCCGATGCATCGCAGCTGCTTCCGATCGGTCCGTGGGGCGAAGGCGCGCACATGATCCCGCTGATGTGGGATGCCTTCACCGACACCTACAACTTTTCGCTCGTGGGCTACACGCAGGCCGTGCACGGGGTGCCGGTCTTCCGCAGCAGCCTCCGCCTGCTCGTGCGCAACGAGGCTGGCTTCCCGCTGGTGCTTGTCTCAAGCGACCTCAAGGACCTTGGCACCTTCCCCGAGACCGTCAAGGCGTTCATCGCCCTTGGCGCGCCGCTTGATCCTTCCCGCTACGCAAGCAAGCTGCAGAAGCGGCTCGCCGCCGCCGCGAACGATGTCCCCGCTGAACTCGTGATCTTCGCCGGCGAGGACGACCTCAAGGTTGCGCCACGGCTTGGCGTGAAGTTCATCGTCGACCGCGGCATGCCCGGCGACTCGGACTACGCGCGCCTGCTCTACATCACCGATCCCGCGACCGGCGAGGTGATGTTCGAGGAGAACCAGGTGTGCTACGCCGATGCCACCGGCACGGTGCAGGGCCAGGCGACCCCGGGCTTCCAGGCAGATGCCTGCGCCGTCGAAGCCACCGCTCCGCTGCAGTACGCGCGTGTGTCGATCGGCGCCACCAGCGTCTTCGCCGATGTGAATGGAAACTTCGTGATCCCCGGGCAGACCGGATCAGTCACGATCACCAGCACGCTGGCTGGCAAGTACTTCAAGGTCCTCAACGCCGCCAACGCGAATTCGACCCCGACCGCTTCGGCGACCGGTGCCGTGGGTACGCCGCTGAACCCGATGTTCAACGAGGGCAACCTCGTCGAGGCCGCGCGCGCGGAAGTCAATGCCTATCGCCACGCGAACATCGTGCGTGACTTTGCGCTCGCCAACAACCCGTCGTACCCGACGATCGCGAACCAGCTGAACTTCACGATCAACGTCCAGGTCAGCGGGACCTGCAACGCCTTCTACAACGGCAACTCGATCAACTTCTACCCGGCTGGCGGCGGTTGCAACAACACCGCCTTCAGCACCGTGGTCCACCACGAGTTCGGTCACCACATGGTGGCCTCGGGCGGCAGCGGCCAGGGCGCGTACGGCGAAGGCATGAGCGACTGCATGTCGCTGCTCATCAGCGATGACCCGCGGCTGGGCCTGGGCTTCCAGTCGTGCAACACCGGCATCCGCAATGCCGACAACACCTGCACCTATTTGTCCACTGGCTGCAGTTCCTGCGGCAGTGCGATCCACAGCTGCGGCCAGCTCATCTCGGGTTGCGTGTGGGACACGCGCGAAGCCCTCGGCGCCAAGTACGGCAGCGCGGCTGGCCTTGCACGCACGAGCCTCATCTGCGTGAACAGCATTCCGCTGCACACGGGCACGACCATCGCCGGTGACATCACCATCGACTTCCTCACGCTCGACGACAACAACAGCGACATCGCCGACGGCACGCCGAACTACAACGAGATCAACGGTGCCTTCACGCTCCACGGCCTGCCCGGCCCGGCGCTGCTGCTCCTGAGCTTCTCGTTCCCCAATGGGATCCCGGCCACGGTGTCGCCCGCTGGCAGCACCACGCTCGCGATGAACGTGGCGCCGCTCGCCGGCACCCCGCAGCTTGGTAGCGGCACCTTCTTCTGGCGCAACGGTGGTACTGGCTCGTTCGCCGCTGCGCCGATGACGCAGGGAGCACCCAACCAGTACACGATCCAGGTTCCCGCGACCGCGTGCCTGAGCAGTGTTCAGTGGTATGTCTCCGCCTCCACCACCACTGGATCGACGGTCACGAGCCCGAGCACGGCACCTGCCGCGTTCTACACCTCCCTCAGCGCGGCGACTGTCCAACAGGTCTTCGCCGACTCGATGGACACCGACACCGGTTGGTCCACTAGCGCATCAACCGACACGGCCACCACTGGCAAGTGGGAGCGGGTGGATCCCATCCCCACCCCTGCCCAGCCCGACGACGACGCTGGCGCAGGAACCCAGTGCTACATCACCGCCAACGGCACTCCTGGCGGCGCGCTGGGTGAACAGGATGTCGACGGCGGCACCACCACCCTCACCTGTCCGATGTTCAACCTCGCCGGCTTCGCCGACGGCGTTGTGTCATATGCGCGCTGGTACTCGAACAACACCGGCTCGGCTCCGAACGCAGACTCGATGCCGATTGAGATCAGCAACGACGGCGGGTCGACCTGGGTGCAGATGGAACTCGTCACCGAGAACCTGAACGCGTGGGCGACCAAGAGTTTCCGCATCGGACAGTTTGTCACGCCGACCGCCACCATGAAGGTTCGCTTCCGTGCCCGCGACGAGGGGGCCGGTTCGGTGGTTGAAGCCGGCGTCGATGACTTCCGAGTCGACGGCATCAGCTGCACGGTCAGCAACCCGGCCGACATCGATGGAAACGGCAACGTCGACGGAGCCGACCTTGGCCTGCTGCTCGCAGGCTGGGGATCGTCCTCGCCCGACGTGAACGGTGATGGCGTCGTCGACGGATCTGACCTCGGCCTGCTTCTCGCCGCGTGGGTCGGCTGAGCGCGCCACATGGCAAAGTGATCCCAGCGGGCTCCGGCATCTGCCAGGGCCTGCTGTGCTTATCGGGACAATGCACCGATCGAACTCATCGACTCGGACCTTCGCTATACTTGCCGCCCCTGCTTCATGCGCATGTGGCGAAATTGGCAGACGCGCCAGCTTGAGGTGCTGGTGGGGCAACCCATGGAGGTTCGAGTCCTCTCGTGCGCATTGACCGTCGCGGATACCGCGACGGTCTTTCTCTTTCGACATGCCGCGGCGATGCTCGCCATCGTGCTGCGGCCGAGTTCCATCCACCCCATCCGCGCATGACCAGTCTTCCCGTCGCCCATGAACCCACGCTGCGCGTGAACGAGATCTTCCACTCGATCCAGGGTGAGAGCACATGGGCTGGCGTGCCGATGGTCTTCGTGCGGCTGACTGGCTGCCCGCTGCGCTGCCATTACTGCGATACGAGCTACGCCTTCCGCGAGGGCACGACCGTGCCGGTAGCTGCGCTGCTCGACCGCGTACGAAGCTTCAGCTGCCGGACGGTGGAGTTCACGGGCGGCGAGCCGCTGGCGCAGCGCCATGCATTCCTGGCCATGGCCGTGCTCTGCGACGAGGGGTTCACGGTCCTGGTCGAGACGAGCGGTTCGATCGACATCACGCCGTGCCACCCGAGCGTGATCCGCATCCTCGACCTGAAGACCCCCGGCAGCGGCGAAGAGGACCGCAACCGCTGGGCGAACCTGGCGGACCTGCGGCCGCGCGACGAGGTGAAGTTCGTCATCACCGACCGCGCGGACTACGAGTGGGCGCGCGAGATCGTGCTGCGCGAGCGGCTCCATGATCGCTGCAACGCCGTGCTCTTCAGTGCCGCGCACCGCCAGGCCGGCGATGCCGACATCCGCGGCTGCGAAGGCTTGTCGCACCGCACGCTCGCGGAGTGGATCCTCGCGGACCTCCTACCCGTGCGGCAGCAGGGCCAATTGCACAAGGTCATCTGGGATCCGTCGACCCGCGGGGTCTGATCCCGCGCCGGCGATCAGTAGACCCAACCCTCGATGAGCGCTTGCTTCGGCGCCACCGTGGGCGCGGGTTCAAGCACCAGCACCAAGGCATCCAGCAGATCGCCCTCTTCGTCGGCGATGGCCTGCTCGCCCACCGACTCAGGCACGATCAACCCCGCGCGTACCGCTCGGGAGAGGATCTCCTCCCGCACCTCTCGCGGGCGCTCGCCCTTGCCCTTGTAGCCCTTGTGCGGCCAGCCACGGCGCTGCAGATCGCTCGCGGGGCAGCTCTCGCACACCACGGTCTGCATTCCTGGGGCGCCGGCAACCACCGGCTCGATGCGAACACCCTCCGCCGCAAGCGGCAGCAGGATCTCGCAGATGAAGGTCCAGGTCTGCTTGAAGACGCGCAGGTTCGTGGGCGGCATCGGCGTGCGCAGCTCGTGATCGCACGCGCGTCGCGGCTCCTGGCGCGTCAGCGTGCGCAGGCCACCACGCCAATCACGCGCACCTGCAAATCCGGCCATCCAGTCGGCGCCGCCCTTCCAGCCCTTCACGCCGGCTTCTTCCAGCGTTGGCGCGGCAAGACCCATCGGTGCATCGATGCGCCAGAGATGCGGACGGCCATCAGCCGCGCTCAGACGGATGCGCTCAAGCAGGCCCTTTCGGTCAGCGCGCTCGACCTGCACCGGGGAGGTACGCCCATGCCGCGTGGCGATGCGGATCTTGTGCGCACCGCCGGAATCTGCACCGCTGAAGTCAACGCCGTGGATGATGAGCCATCGTTCCATCGTGACGAGCCTACCTACGCTGCAGGCAGGACGACCTCAGTTCATCGAACCGCAGCTTCCGGCGTTCTTGCCGCATGGGCAGCAACCGCCGGTGTGCACATGCGTGCTGCCCGCAGGCGAGCCGCCGACGCCGAAGACGCTGTGCCGACGCTTGAAGGTGCGGCCCTTGGCGGCCGGATCCTCGACGGGGCCATCGGCATCCTTCATCGGGCGAAGCAGTTCGATCACCTCGCCGTCCTCGATGCACTCGTATTCGTAAAGGGGCATGACCGTCAGGATAGGCGAGGACGATGATCGAGCGAAGCGTCGTCGCGGCGATTGCGCCCAGGCCTGCCCTTCGACGACTTGCCGCGCGACGGTGCGCCAGAGCGCCGGCCGGTGCCCGAGTTCGTTCCCCGGTCGGCAACGGCCTTCGCTGAGCCGCGCTCGGCCCGGGCCTTTGCGGAGAGTTCGCGCGTGCGCTGCGCGCGTCGCTCGAGGCGATCGCTCTTCTCGTTGCGGCGCGAAGCGCGGATGCCGCGGCGCTTGCGCACCGGGGCACCACCTTCGGTGCGCTCGGCGCGTTCACGGCGACGGTGGATCGTGGCGGCATCGGCAAAGGCATCCCGGCGGACCTGATCGAGTTCCTCAGCCGTGAGGTCGCGCCATTCACCCACCGCCAGACCCTTCAGGCGAAGCGGGCCCATCTTCACGCGCCGCAACTTCTTCACTGGGTGGCCGAGCGCCAGCAGCATGCGGCGGATCTGCCGATTGCGGCCCTCGAAGAGTTCCATGTACAGGATGGTCTTCTGTCGGTCACGCGCGATCACGTCGAGCCGTCCTGCCTTGGCCTTGCGACCGGGACCTCGCTCTCCATCGCTGAGGAACACACCGCGCTCGAGGCGAGACAGATCCTCATCCGAGAGCTGCCCTGCCACCGTGACCTCGTAGCCCTTGTGCATCTCGTAGCGCGGGTGCGTCAGCCGATTGGCAAGCTCACCGTCGTTGGTCATGAGCAGCAAGCCCGATGAATCCATATCGAGGCGACCGACCGGATAGAGGCGCAAGCCGCTGGGATGCTCGACCAAGTCCACCGCGCACGAGCGCCCCTCTGGGTCGCTGTTGGTGCAGACCACGCCCTTGGGCTTGAAGAGCAGGACATACGCCACGCGCGAATCCCGGCGCACCCGACGGCCGTCGGCGACCACCTCATCCTTGACCGGATCGATCCAAGCGGGCAGGCTCGCGACCAGCGTGCCGTTCACCTCGACGAGGCCCTCGGCGATCATCTCCTCGCAGCGTCGACGGCTGGCCACGCCCGCATCGGCGAGGAACTTCTGCAGGCGGACGCCGCGCGAGGCGTCGGTGAAGGGATGGTCGGCCTTGGGCATGCCCGCAAGTATGACCGCTATCCTCGGTGCATGCATGGCGAAACGCTGCTGGTCCTCATGCTCGCTGCGCAGGATGCGCCCACCGGTACGCTCGGCACCGGCGAGCGGATCGCGCCCGCACCGCCAGCACCCGCTGCGCTGGTCGATCCGTTCGCAGCGAGCTCGATCGTCGGCGCGGCGGTCGCCACGCATCGACTCGTGGAACCGCTGCGCGCCACGGCGGGGTTGATCCGACGGTTCGGCGTCGAGCGCCGCGATCCCAACGACTCCCCCTGGGTCGTGCGATGCTTCGACGAGCCGTGGGTCGTCGCGGACATCGCCCGGGCGACCACCGCTCCAATCCGCTCAGGCTTGCCGCCGATGCAAAGCCTCGCCGTGACCGCGGCGCAGGCGCTTGGCCAGCGCTACGAGCCCTCGGCTGGCCAAGGCACGCTCCCCATGGCCGACACGCAAGGTGCGGTCTTCGCCCTCGATTTCCTGGCGAATGGGGCGCGGGTGCATCGCATGGCCCTGCTCGATCCGGTGCTCGAGCGACTCGCATGCGACCGGACGGAACTGCGCCGTCGGGCGATCGGACTTGCCGAGCGGAGTGCGCGATCCGTGCTGCTCGATGGACCGGATTTGGAACAGGACCTTGCCCTGATCCGCGCGAGCACGGCTGCAGGATGGGCTGCCGTGCCGGCGCTGCTTGCGCACCTCGATGCAGAGCTGCCGCGCGGCATCGACTGGACTGCACAGGAACCAGCGCCGATTCCCGAACCGCTCACCGGCAAGATCGACGGCGCGATCCTCGCTGCCGAGATGGTCGATGGACTCGGTTGGGTCGTGGTCGGTAGCACCGCCCCCAATCGCTACGACATGGACGCCATTGCCGCGGTACTCGACCCCGGCGGCGATGATCGATACGGGTGGAACCTTGGCGGTGCCATCGATTCGGTCGTCGTGGACCTTGGCGGCAATGATCGATACGAAGGCGGTGCGATCGGCGGCCCGGGCTCCGGCATCGCGTGCCTCGCGGCCATCGATGACCACGGCGGCAACGATCACTATCGAGGCGGACTGCTTTCGATCGGCGCAGGCGCGTTTGGTGTCGGCCTGATCCGAGACCGCGGCGGCGACGATCGCTACGAGGGCGGCGCGTGGAGCATCGGCGCAGCCATGTACGGCGCCGGCATCGTGCTCGATGAGGGTGGTGCCGACGATGTCCGTGGTGGCACCCTCTCGCAAGGGGTCGGTGGGCCGCGCGGCATCGGCGCGCTCATCGACCGTGCAGGTGATGATCGCTACATCGCAGACTTCGGCGCACCGAGCGTGTACGGCACGCCCGCCACGAACTTGGCCTTCAGCCAGGGCGTCGGCTACGGCTTCAGGCGGTACGCCGCAGGCGGCATCGGCATCCTCTTCGATTCGAGCGGTGACGATCGCTACGAGGGCGGTGAGTTTGCACAGGGTGGCGGCTACCTGCATGGTCTGGGTGTGCTGCATGACGCGGGTGGCCGCGATCTCTACCGAGCCGATCGCTACAGCCAGGGATTCGCGGCGCACATGGCGTTCGGCGCCCTGCTCGACGATGCCGGCGACGACGTCTACTGGGGCCGCACGGCCGCCAACCAAGGCGCGGCATGGGATGCCTCGAGTGCGGTCCTCGTCGATGCAGCCGGCAATGACCACTACCGCGGCAGCGTGCTCACGCAAGGATCCGGTGCCATGCAGGCGATCGGCATGCTGCTCGACCTGGCCGGCGACGATCGCTACGACGCCCCTGGACCGTACGCGCGAGGCGAGAGCGGCAACAACACCTACCACTGCGCCACGGGAGTGCTCTCGTTCAGCCTGCTGCTCGATGCTGGACCCGGCGCCGCGCGGATCGGTGATGGTCCGGCTACCGGCACCACCGTCACCGGCTCCGCCAATGCAGAGCAACCCTGCGAAAGCAGGCTGCACGGCATCCGCATCGTGACTCCATCCGTGGTGGCATGGCCCACGCCTCCATCGCCTTAGCATGTCCAGCGTGCCCGAAGCCGATCGTTCCCTCGTCACGCTGAAGCCGAGCCTCAAGGGGGCGGGGAGCTTCTTGATCGCGTCGTGGCGCAGGTTCCGCTCGACGGACCCAGCCGAGATGGCTGCCGCCCTGAGCTTCCGCACCCTCTTCAGCCTGTTTCCCCTGCTCGTCGTGGCCACCTTGCTCACACGAGCGATCATGGCCGACCGATTCGAGACCTTCGTGAGCGAATTGATCGCCGAGGTCGGTCTCGATGATCTGCGGATCGGCGACGAAGGCGCTGTTGCCGGCGAATGGCTGCGCGGCCTCGTCCGCGACGCTGCGGGCATCAACCTGTCGGGTCTCGGGCTCGTGGGCGGCGCGGCGGTGGTCTTCTCCGCGATCTGGCTGCTCGTGGCGATCGAGCGCAGCTTCGACCGTGTGGCGGCAACGAACGTGCGTCGTCCGCTGCGACGCAAGCTCCTGGTGTACTGGACCGCGCTCACGCTGACGCCGGTCCTCTTGGGTGCCGTTCCGCTGGGCGTGCGGCTGGGGCTCTCCATCTCCAAGCTTCCCGAGTTCATGCCGGCCCTGGCTGAGTTCATCAGCGGAACCACCGGTTTCCTCTCGATCTGGGCGCTGCTCTACGCCACCTATGCCTTCATTCCAAATCGACGCATGTCATGGAAGGCAACGCTGGCTGGCTCGCTCGGAGCCGCAATCGCGATCGTTGCTGGCAAGGCTGCGCTCGGCTCGCTCGCCGCGCGGAGCTTCGGCGCCAGCAAGCTCTTCGCCAGCCTGGGCCTGCTGCCGGTCCTGATGTTCTGGATCTACCTGATGTGGATGGTCGTGCTCTACGGCCTGCATCTGTCCGTACTCATCGACTGGACCCTGCCGCGCCTGCGCGTGGGTGCGCTGCGCCATGCACGGTGGGAGGCGATCGACGATCCTGACCGCCCACGGGCCACTGGACGCAAGCGAACGCGCCGCATGAGGTGATCCAGCGAGCACAGTCTGCCTGATGTCAGGGAGCGGGCGCGTTGTCGGGCAACTTTGCCGGCAGCGGTGCCGCGGGAAGAGCCGACGGGGTTGGCCCTGCCTGGGGTGGAGGTGGTATTGGCGCTTTCTCAGGATTCTTGACCGCCCCCGCAGGCTCAGGCACCGGCCGGCCGTCAATGGTCCATCGCTCGACGATCTTGAACGACTCGGTCCGCTCCGACTCGGGTACCTGCTTGTGCAGCCAGAGCACATAGGAACGCTGGACGGAGTCAATCGAGCCGAAGCACGCTTCGAAGATGGCCTCTGGCGCCGCGCCGGGCTTCGCATCGCGGCACGCCGCAAGGAACGCCTTGAACTCGGCGGGGCGCTCAAGCATGCACCAACGCACGAGCATGCACGACTGGGCGTAGAAGTCGTCCTGAGCCTGCACTACGGTCTGCGTGCCACCGCCCGAGGGCAAGACCCGGGTCGTCACGAGCAGACGGACTGGCATCAGGCCATTGGCCAGTAGTGCCTTGCGGAAGGTGCCGAAGCGTTCATCGCGCATCGAATTGGGA
>VGXJ01000035.1 GCA_016873375.1 Phycisphaerae bacterium | reverse complement strand
CCCATGCATCGTGATGGCAGCCGACGACCACGAGGCCGCCATCCGCAACGCGACCCGGCAAGCGCGCGATCACGTTGGCTGACTGGACCACGGCGGGCTCATGCGCCACCGCCACGCGCACGCGCAGATCAGGTCCGCCCGTGAGCAGCGTGGGGCCCTCGAAGCCCGTGGCCCATGAAGGATCGAAGAGCGGCGCACCGCGCATGCGGCGCACGATCTCGCGTGCGGCGCCCCAGCCGATGGGCTGCACGGGGATCGATGGCAGCCCGACCGCTGCGGGATCGAGCCGCTCCGCGTGCTCGGTCGCCTCGCGCCCGGGCGTGAGCGGATCGCCGGAGTAAGGCAGCGTGTTGATGCTGCCGCGCTGGATGCAGCTGGCGTTCGCCCAACCACCGTCGGGCCAGGTCGCCCCCTTTGCAGGGCCGCTGTCGGCTGGGTCCGTGAAGATGACCATCGCGATGGCTCCCGCCTGCTCGGCGAACTTCACCTTGAAGCCGCGGAAGTTCCCGCCGTAGCGCGCCAAGCACACCTTCCCCCTCAGATCGATCCCCTGCTCGCGGAGCCGGGCGAAGTCGGCCCGCGTGCCGTAGTTCACGAAGACGACCTCGCCGGTCGCGTCGCCCTGACCGCTGTAGGCGTTCCACGCGAAGGTGAGCCCGGCATGCGCGAGTTGCGGATCGATGGCTAGGTTCTCCTCGCGAACGGCGAGCCGCATCACGCCGCGACGCGCGCCCGGCGCGGTCGGCTCGGCGAGCGGCATGTCCGCCGGTGTCGCCACGATCTCGACGATCGGTTCGCGCGGCCGCGGCAGGTACGCCCAGAACGGATGGACCTCGACCTCAAGGCCGAGGTCACGGAACGAACTGGCGATCGACTCGATGACCTTGGCATCGCCCGGCGTGCCGGCCATGTGCGGCTCGGCCGCGAGCAGCTCATGCCATGCTGCGAGGCGCGCGGCCATGGACTCGGCTGCCGGCGCCGCCGAAGGCCCAACACTCTGCGCAAGAGCAACCGACGCAATCAGCGTGACGATCATCACAGCACGCTAGCACGGGCTGTCGGTGCAGGTTGCGGTCTCGACGGGTCACTCGGGGCAGCGCTCGCCCCAGGCGGACAGCAGCGCCGCTAGATCGTCCCCATCGACGCGCCCATCGCGCGTGAGGTCGGACGGGCTTGGGACTGTGCACTCGTTGGGCGGCACTTCGGACCAGCTCACCAGCAGCTGTCCAAGTGCCTGCCCGTTGGCGATTACACACTCTCGACACCCATTCGGCCAGCTAGGCGTGCAGCAAATGAAACCGCACTCCAAATCGGGGGAGATCGTCATGCCTCCGACGACAAGCCGGCTCAATCCACTCGCGCCGAAGTCCTCGATCTCGATACCGATCAATCTCGCGGACCCCGCGAATGGAATCTGCCACTGTTGGGTATCCAATCGCCTCGTTGCCGCGATCCCATCGCAGGCCCAGCCAAGTCCCATCGATGCGAATTCCTCATCAAGTTCGTTCGTATGTAGCCACTGGTGGTAGTCACGAACATGGACGTTCCCGACGATGTCCACATCGCGGATTTCGCCATTCTCGTAAATGAACCTCAGTCGACCGGCGGGCTCGGTCGAACTCCCCCAATAAGTGTTCATTTGGGTATACAATCTTGAAAGTTTGGAGACAACGAGAGGCTCATCAAGAGTGACTGTCAGTTTGGCTTCCGACCCGCTGGTCGCCGCGACATGGGCACTCCAGGCATAGTGTCCCGCTTGGTGACGGAAGGGAATCGCGGAGAGTTCGAAACCGCCGTCAGCCGTCACCAATGGGGCACTCATGCCATACGGAGGCGGCGATTCCAACCGCGTGTTGGCCACCATGCTGAGGTCCAGACGGATCCAGGAATGGCCCATGACGTCCGAAGTCCAACCCAAGGCAGCAAGGGCAACTCCAACAGTGGCCGTCATATTGATCATGCTGAGGAGCGTACTGAGGCATCCGCCGAGATCAACGTCCCGAACCCGGGATCGAGGGTAATCGTAACTGTAACCCAGGGCCGGGCAATTCAACACACCACACCCATCTCGTCAGATGGCCGATGGGATATTGCCAGGGCGTTATGCCGAGCACGACCGCCATGACGCAACTGGCTGACGAATTGGGGCTCCGCAGATCGCCGGTGCGAGGCGTGCTGAGTGCGACTCCTCCCTGCTCCCTTGGGTCCTTGCCACGCGGACGTGTGTCGATGATCTGACGCTCGGACCCTGCAATCTCGACCCCCAATGTGACTTCGGAGTGATGTAAACGAGGAGTGCTTTGCAGGATGGCGTTCGCGTTGCACGTCGCGCTCCCGCGACCTCGGGTTCCGGCCGCACGGACGCGCGGCGGAACCCACACTGATCCCGCTTGTCTGCTTGAGCTCGTCCTCCCGCGACCTCGGGCTCCGTACGAGCGTGATACTGCACGGCTGATGTCATGCGGCCGTCGCGGAAAGGGGGCGCGGCATGCCTCGCCGAGCGAGTTCCGCAGCCTGCGAGGAAAGCTGGCGCGCAGTGCCAGTCAGTGACCACAGGTTGACTTCCGCGCCAGTTTCTGAGCAGGCGAGGACTGTCTGAGCGAACGAGGCATGCCGGCGCCCCAAAGGAGCGACGGCCGCGAACCAACAGCGAAGACCTCAGCGCACCGCTCCGACCGAGCGCCCCACCGCGCTCAGTGCGCGCTGGGCTTGCCGCCCGCGGCGGTGCCGAAGATCGCAGGCCACGGGTTCACGTTGTGGCACGCGCGGCCGGTCTTCTCGACATAGTCCTGGTGGTACTCCTCGGCTGGGTAGAACTCGCGCGCCATCTCGACCTGCGTGACGATCGGCTTCTTGAACGCGTTGCGCGCCGTGAGGTCGGCGACGAACGCCTTCGCCTGCTCGAGCTGCTGTGGGCTCGTGCAGAAGACCGCGCTGCGGTACTGCTCGCCCACATCGGGCCCCTGGCGATTCAGCGTCGTCGGATCGTGCATCTGGAAGAAGCCCTCGAGCAACTGGCGGTAGGCGATCACGGTCGGGTCATAGACCACCTTCACGCTCTCCGCGTGTCCAGTCGTGTCATTGCAGACTTCCTTGTAGGTCGGGTTCTTGGTGTTCCCCTGCTGGTAGCCGCTCTCGGCGCTGATCACGCCGGGCGCTTGCTGGAAGATGTGCTCGACACCCCAGAAACAACCTCCGGCGAAATAGGCGGTCTCGGTCTTCACGGGTTCTCCTCCTGTGGGCCACGGTTGGCCCTTCTCGATGAACTGAAGGCTCGCGCTGTTCAGGCAGTAGCGCAGGCCGGTGGGACGGGGGCCATCCTCGAACACATGGCCAAGGTGCGCGCCGCATCGGGCGCAGTTGATCTCGGTGCGCTCCATGCCGTGGCTCGAGTCGGATCGCTCGGTCACATGAAGCGGATCGAAGGTCGTGTAGAAGCTCGGCCAGCCGGTGCCGGAGTTGAACTTGTGCGCGCTGGTGAAGAGCGGCAGCCCACAGACGATGCAGCAGTAGGTGCCGTCCTTCTTGTTGTCGAGCAGGTTGCCGCAGAAGGCCGGCTCCGTGCCGGACTTCTGGGTGATGCGGAACTGCTCCGGCGTGAGCTTGGCGGCGAGCTCGTCGACCTTGGCCTTGGAGTACGGGGTGACATCCCAGCCGGCGCGGGAATAGATGTGCTTGGTCGTGGATGGCTTCATGTCGGTGCCGGCGGGCTTCGGTGGCGTGGCGGTCCCGGATGCAGCCGGTAGATCGTCGATCACGCCCCGCCGCAGCCCCTCACGGGCGGCAAAGGCGCCGTAGACGGCAACGGCAGCGACCAGCGCAACGGTGGCGAAGAGGCTTCGACTCATGCGCGAAGGATAGGACGATGCGCAGGGCAATGTCACACGACATGCGCCTTGCGCGTGGGTTCGCGAACGATTCGTGCGCTTCTTACGGTCCCGGCATTGCATGCGCGTCCGGGCACCGTACGATTCCCTCTCTTTGGCAATCTGGGCCCGACCTGGCTTCGACCGGCCATGTCGTTCATGCAGTGGCGCGTCGTGGAGCATCCCGGCCACGTAAAAAGGATGCAACACTTACGACTGCCAACACGCAGTACGCTCTTGCGGCCTAATTAGTGCCGCACGGCAAACCCCTGACGTCCGATGAGGGGGGCGCCGAAACACATCGGGCTGAGCTTCCGGGGCTGGCATGCTTCCGGGAGCTGACACTCGCATGCCATGGTCCACGCCATGCGGCCACCCAGCAGCGGCGCGGACCGAGATGGAAGAGGTGGATACACGCGTAGAGGCTGCATGGCCGCTGGTTCGGCACGGGGGTTCAACTCCCCCCGGGTCCATTCGCCCCGCATGATGCACCAAGCAGTCGTCAACATTCCCAGACGGCCGCCCGGTGACCGAGTGCGGAGCCCTGCCCAAGGAATGATCGCGCCCTCCCCTCACGGGAGGGCGCTTTCATGTGTGCAGCGATGTGCCTGACCTGCGGCGCAGCGATGACGCCCACGACGCCCGATCCTCACCGCTCCCAGTCAAAGGTTCGATCAGGATTGGGCACAGGCATGGGCCCGGGCATCGTGACCTGCGCTTCGCCCAGCACCGTTCCGGTGGCAAACGCAAGATCGACCAGCGAGGTCTCGTACTGCGCGGCGGCCTCGACCTCGCGCGACTGGGCATCGGCCACGCGGGCGTTCGCATCAAGGACTTCCACGCTGGTTCGCAGGCCGACATCGAACTGCCGCTGCTCGGCCAAGAGCGTGCGTTCCGCGAAGCGCGACTCCATCCGTGCCGCCACAACGCGTCGCCACGCGCCGCGGACGTTGTCGACTGCGTCGTGCACCTCCTGCGTGATGGTCTGCACGCGGCTTTCCTTGGTCGCCAATCGCTGCAGCCGACGCGTGATCGCCTGGCTCAGGCGTGCCCGGCGTGCCTCGTTGCCCAAGGGAATGCTCGCGTTCACGCTGGCGATGAACGGATCGGCATCGCCAAGGTTGCCGTACGCCGACGCGAGTCCGCTGTCATCGCCGAGCACCTGATACTGGTAGTCCATCGTGAAGAGCGGCAGCGCTTCATTGCGGGCGAGCGCCACGCGCTCGGCATCGATGGCCAGCTGCAGTTCAAGGTCCAGCAGCTCCATGCGGTTTGCGACCGCCATGCGCGTGAGCTTGGCAGGATCGAGATCCAGTCCCAGCGGATCGCTGGGCGTGGTCGGATCCAGCATGGTCGGACCATCGACCGGGAATTGGGGCGCATTCATGAACCGCTTGAGCGCGCGAGCCCGCAGGCGCAATTGATTGTCAGCCACGATGAGCTGCTCGATGGTGCGGCCGATGCCGCTCTGGGCGCGGAGCAGTTCGATCGGTGCGACTTCGCCCTGGTCCACGCGGCGACGCGCCCGAGCGAGTTGCTCCTCGGCCAATGCATGCTGTCGTTCCCGCACTTCCATGATCCGCCGCGCCGCATAGAGCTGCCAGTAGGACTTCTCCGCGTTGGCGAGGATGCGGATCGTCTCGAGCAGGGTGCGCGCATCGACCTGCTGCGACTCCATCTTCGCAATCACGATGCTCGCCGTGTTGGCGCGGAGCCCGAAGCCACGAAGGACCGGCATCGACAGCCCGAGTTCGAAGCCGGCTTCCCACGGCTCATCGGCGAGCAGGCTGTCTGCCCGATTGAAGAGCGTCCCGACATTCAGCACGCCGCCGGTCGCCAGCGGGAAGTCGATGCCCAGCGAACCTGAGTCGTTGGCCGTGGGCTGGCCGGCCTCGAGGTTCTCGACCAGCGTGTTGTCGTTGTAGGTGTAATTGGCCTGGAGCACGGCCTCGAACTTGGCGATCTCGGCGTCGAGCGCGGTCACGCCGAGCGTCGGGTTGAACTGCTGCACGCGGACATCGAGGTTGTTCTCGAGCGACCACTGGCGGACGTCCGCGAGCGTGACGCTCGCGCGCTCCGGGTAGACCTGCGCCGAGTAGTCGCGCTTGCTCGCTTCATCGACCGCGGCCTCGAGCTGGACCGGGGTCGTTGCCGACTCGGTCTCGGGCTGCAGCACGGGCGGCTGGGCCAGCCGCGCCGGATCCACATCCGGCAAGAGCGGCGCATCGACATAGTCGCGACCATTGCATGCGGCCGCGATCAGCGAGGCGAGCAGAACCAGTCGGAGTCGGTCACTCATGGCGAAGGGCCTCGATCGGATCGAGTCGTGCTGCCTTGATCGCCGGAAAAAGCCCAAAGAGCACGCCGACGAACGCGCTGAACAGGAAACTGCCGAGCACGGCCCAGAACGGCACGCTGGCCTGTTCGAGCTGCGCGCCGGGAATGCGTGCGAGCCCGAAGGCCATCACCTTGCCGCAAGCCACGCCGACGAAGCCGCCGCTGAAGCAGAGCGCGACGGCCTCGAGCAGGAACTGCACCATGATGGCGCGGCCGGTCGCGCCAACGGCCTTGCGCAGGCCGATCTCGCGCGTGCGCTCGCTCACCGAGACCAGCATGATGTTCATGATCCCGATGCCGCCCACGAGCAGGCTGATGCCGACGATGCCACCCGCCACCGCGGTAATCCCGGCCGAAAGCGTCTTGAATTGCTCGATGTAGCGATCGATCGCCTCGACTCGGAAGGTATCTGGCTCGTTGGCACGCAGTCCGCGCACCTTGCGCAGCAGGAATCGGCACTCGGCGATCGCCTCATCGGCCTGGCCAGCATCCTTGAGCAACGCGCTGAAACGGATGAACGGCGTACGGTCGGGCGTCAACTTCATCACGAGCGAGAACGGGATGAACACCTCGCTCGCTTGCGTCTCGAAGCCGAACATGCGCGACTGCAGGGTCTCGATCACGCCGACGACGAGAAACCTGCGCCCGGCCACGAGCAGCGTTGTGCCGGTCGGGTCGTTGGGCAGCCGCAGCTCCTCGATCGCGCGGTCGTTGACCAGGCAGACCTGGCGCGCGTTGTCCTCATCGACCTGCCCGAACGCGCGGCCCATGATGACGCGCCGCCCCTCGATCGGGTGCCAGTCGGGCCAGATGCCCACGATCTGCATCGAGTCGAGCTTCTTCGTATCGCTCTCCACCGCACCCGAGATCTCGACGATCGGGGTGAGCGCCTTGAGCGACGTGGCCTGGTCGCGCAGTTCGATCGCCTCGGATGGCTTGAGCCGCACGCTGTCCCACGGGTACTTGTTGCGCGGTGCATCGTCGGGCCGGTTGGGGAAGATGAACACGCGATTGGCCCCGAAGCTCTCGAACTCCGTGAGCACCTTGGCCTTCAGGCCGCTGAGCGCGGCGATCACAGCCGTCACGCTCGCCACGCCGACGATGATGCCCAGCGCCGTCAGCACGCTGCGGGTCTTGTTCGCCCAGATCTGGCTGAACGCCAGCCAGACCGACTGGATCCAGAACTGCAGCGTCAGCACGGCACGCTCCCCCGCTCGCGCAGCGTGCGCGCGATGGGACCGACCGACTCGTCCTCGACCGCGGGAAGGTCGCTCAGGATCAGCCCGTCGCGCAGGCGCACCACCCGCTGGCAGTGAGCAGCGACCTCGTTCTCATGCGTCACGATCACGATCGTCTGGCCATCGGCATGGATGCGGCTGAAGATCGAGAGCACTTCGGCGGTCGTGGCGGTGTCGAGGTTGCCCGTGGGCTCGTCGGCCATCAGGATGGCTGGGTTGTTGAGGATTGCGCGTGCGATCGCCACGCGCTGCTTCTGACCGCCCGAGAGCTGGCTCGGCCGGTGATCGAGACGGTCCGACAGACCCACGCGTGCCAACGATTCGCGCGCACGCCGCTCGCGCTCCCGGCGAGACACGCCGCCGAGGGCATAAATGAGTGGCATCTCCACATTCTGCAGCGCCGTCTGGCGCGGCAGGAGCTCGAAGCTCTGGAAGACGAAGCCGATCTTCTCGTTGCGGACCGACGCCAGTTCATCCGCACCCATGCGCGCGACGGCGCGGCCATCGAGCTCGTACTCGCCGCGCGTGGGCCGATCGAGGCAGCCGAGGATGTTCATCAGCGTGCTCTTGCCGCTGCCGGAGGCACCCATGATGGCGACCATCTCGTTGCGGCCGATCGAAAGATCGATGCCGCGCAGAGCACGCACCTCGTCGTCCCCGACTCGGTACGTCTTGTGGAGGCCCGTGACGCGGATCATGTGCCGATCCTGACCTCGATGGGCGCGCCACCATCAGGGGTCGCGGCCGCTTCCGTCACGCGCATCCCATCGCGCAGCGTGTCGAGCGCCTTGTACGGCCCGACGACGACACGCTCACCGGCAGTCAGGCCCTCGAGCACGATCGTTTCGGTCAGGCTGCTCTGCCCGATGCGGACCGGGACTGCACGAGCCATGCCGTCCCTGATCGCGAAGACGACGCTCGCGACCTTTCGGGTGCGGTCGACCAGCGAGCTCATGCGGATCGACTCAGGCAGGTCATCGATCTTGCGCTCGACGACCGCCTGCGTGGGAATCGCGACTCCATTGACCGTGGCGAGTCGGATGTCGGCGTTGGCTGCAAGGCCCGACAGCAGATGATCCTGCTCGCTGAGCGTGAGGTCGATCTCGACCTTGTAGGTTCCGCTGCCGCCGGTCGAACCGCTCGCCGACAGTGCCGCCGATCGGCCGGCGTTGGAGCGATCCATGGCAATCTCGGCCACCGTGCCCTCGAACGATCGGTCCTTGTAGGCGTTCACGAAGACCTCGGCGATCTGGTTGAGCTGCACGCGCGCGATGTCGGCCTCGGCGACCTCAGCCACCATGCGCATGTGCGAGAGATCGGCCACGGTCATGATGACCGTGCCGGCATTGTTCATGGTGCCCACGACGACGAGCTCGCCCACTTCGGCATTCAGGCGGATGACCACGCCGTCCATCGGGCTGCGAAGCACCGTGCGCTCACGGTCGCGCTGCGCCCGCTCGATGTCTGCAGCGCTCGCCGCGACACTGGACTCGATGACGCCGATGGTGCGCTCGCTGGCTGCGAGTCCGGCCTGGATGTCCTGCACCCGGGTCTGAGCTTCTTCGAGCGCCTGTCGGCTGATGTCACCCGAGCGGAAGAGGGCCTCCTGGCGCTCGAGCGCCGACTTGGCCGTCTGCAACTGCATGCGCGGACCGTCGAGCCGGGCCTTCTCCGCGCCCAACCGACCGCGCTCGGCTTCAAGCCGCGCCGTGGCTGCCGCCAGGCGCGCCGAGAGGTCACGATCGTCGAGCCGGACGAGCACGTCGCCCTTGCGGACCGACTGCCCCTCGCGAAACGGCAGCTCGACGATGCGCTCGCTCACTTCGGCGGAGATGTCCACCTTGATCATCGGTTCGATGTAGCCGGGCGCGCTCGCCGTCTGCACGACATCCCGCACCGCGGCATCCTCAAGCCTGACCTCGACGCCGCCACCGCCCCCGCCGAAGCTCGGCAGCATCGCCAGCAGTTCGCCGCCGCCAACGACCGCAAAGACCACTGCGACCGCGAAAAAGATGCCAAGTGCCGAGAGGAATCGCTTCACAGAGGCTCCGTGGGAGCGGGGAGTCTACCTGTGCTCGTCCCCCAACCGGGGCCG
Source organism: Phycisphaerae bacterium (assembly GCA_016873375.1). Classification (GTDB taxonomy): domain Bacteria; phylum Planctomycetota; class Phycisphaerae; order Phycisphaerales; family SM1A02; genus SYIB01. Next base: position 1,681 of record VGXJ01000035.1, on the reverse strand, counting down.
CTGTTGTCCATTCAATCGCAACCACAACGCAGGCAGGAGGGCGCGAACAGATGGCTGCACGCACCGGTCACGAGGCTGCGGGCGCTCACGGGCACGGGATCGCGAAGCTGGTGAGGAAGACACCAAGGTCCGCACCATCCACCACCGGATCGCCGGTCAGGTTGATGATCGGGTCCTCGGTCCCCCACGCTCCAAGCAGCTGGCCGAGGTCCGCGCCATCGCGCTGGCCATCGTCGTTGTAGTCGCCCGGGCACGCCTCGGCGATCGCACCATCCTCGGCGACGATGCGGAAGCAGGTGTTGAGCCAGTAGGGCGCAACATCACTCGTCACGCACGGCGGTTCATGATTCGTCACGGAGCCCACCCGCAGGAAGCCTTGCGCAAAGGTGCCGGGGAAGATCGCCGAGCGCCACATGTAGGTGCCGTTCGAGTCGGAAAGCGGAACCGCTTCGCCGGGGTTGGCTTCGTTCGCTCCGCCCCACGCACTCACGAACCATGCAAAGGCAGCAGGCGACGCTGGATCGCACGCGCCGCTCGCAGCGCCGACTGTGTTCGCGCCCCACACGCTCAGGTAGTAGCTGCCGGGCTCGAGCAGCAGGTCCACCGGGATTTCGTACGTCGACAGGCTGCCCGTGTCGTCAGCGGCCTCGTTGTACGGAGTCGGCAGCGGCACGATGCCCGACTGCACTTGATCGCCACTGATGGGGCGGTTTGACCCCGTGCGGCGCCAGATCGTCCACGCCAGGTGCGTGGTCGTCGGGATGTACTGGGTCGAGATGAAGCCCTTCACGACGAGCTTGCGGACGCGCCAGGACGCGAAGCCTGCATCGGCCGCCGGCATGACGAACGCCTGGGCGAGCCAACGCTGGGCGTTGGTCGCATTGACGCAACCGCTGGTGATGCCCAAGTTGACCAGGTCGCCGGTATCGGAACGCTTGACCGAGTGCTGCGGCCCAGTGTCAAAGACCACGCGCTCAAAGCTGGGCACCAAGGTCAGCGAGAACTCATCGGCGCTCTCCGGCCCCTGCGTCGCCTCGTCGTACCAGCCGCCGATGCGCACCAGGAAGTGCTCGTCCTTCTCGCAGTTGGGGAGATAGACCGTGGTCGGACCACCGCCCTGACTCGGGATGCATGTGTCATCGCGGCAGCCGATGAAGTTGCTCGTCAGTCGCTCGACGAACTCCGGCGTGATCGCCGGCACGGTCTCGCCCGAGCCGAGGGCGTAGACCTCGATCACGCTGTCATCGGTGGCAGCCGCACCAGCACAGAGCGAGAGCGTCATGTTGCCGCGGCCGGGGGCCGTGACCGTGTACCACAGGTCCTTCCCGCAGGCGTACTGGCACGGAGACTCGACATCGATGGGACCGTCGGTGCCTGCATTCGAGTTGTCGACGACCAGCGGGGAGCCGATGGTGATCGACGCGGGCGTCAAGATGCAGTCGTTCTCGGGTGCACCAGCCGGGCTCGAGCACGCATGCACGAAGAGATCGCACTCCGTCGCGGCGCTCGCGGCGCAGTTGGCGTCCCACGCGACCTCGCAGCACGCAGGATCGATGGCACAGACGGGACTGCAGCACGCCGGATCTGCGCAGCCGGGGGTCTCGTGCGCCGTCAGGCACGGGCCGGCATCCGTCGCGCAGCTTGGCACATCCACCGCCGTGAACTCGATGGTCACGAGGTA
>VGXJ01000034.1 GCA_016873375.1 Phycisphaerae bacterium | reverse complement strand
GGTCCCAGCCCTTGCCGGGCCTTCAGGGATTGCAGCAGGCGCATGGCGCGTTCGGGATCCTGGTCAAGCGACTCGAGCACGCGGCGTTCCTCGGCCAGCACAAGCTCCGTGCCCACAGCCACGCCGGCCTTCGTGCACTCGCTCTCGCATCGCCACTCGAGCAGGACCTCTTCGAGCACGGGTCCGCCGCTTGCTTCAGCCACGAGCGGCCCGAACGCGCGCCAGTCGAGCACGCGACCATCGATCACGGCCACGGGCGCGGAGGCGGGTGCTGGCGTGGATGCCGCCGCAGGTGCGCTCGTGGCGGCCGGTCCGCTGGCGCAACCGACGACGATCGCCGCAGCGCAGAGCATCACAAGTGCGGCCAGGGATGGAGATGGCTTCATGATGATCATGGCATTTCAGACCTTGGAATCCTGAGGATCGAGCACTCGCCGACGGTCTCGGCCACGGGATCGAGCAGGTCAAGGAGAGTACGCACGCGCTCCTCGGTGATGCCTGGGTCGAGCCAGCCACTGGCGCGCCATCGGCGCAGCATCGAGTGGTCGACGACCACATGCGAGTACCCGGTCGTGCGAAGCTCGCGCACGCACTCTGCCGCGGGTGTGCCTTCGGCGAGCATGCGCTCGAGCGGGCCGCGGTCCCAGACGGTGTGGTAGTCAGGGATGCGGTTGCAGTACCAGCCACGGCACTCGCCGAGCGCGATCACGCGGTCACAGGGCGCGAGCATTTCATTGAGGACGAACGCGGGCGATGCGTCCCGTGCCATCTCGAGCCACGCGTCGTCGCCGGCGCTCGCTGCACGCAGTTGATCGCCAAGGGTTTCGCCCGTGAACACCCCTTCGGCACCGATCGCGGCGGCCGGTGCGCCGGCGCGTCCATCAGAGGCGTACCACCATGGCACTGCGCAGGCCATGCCGATTGCCAGCAGGCTCACGCCGGTGCGCAGCGCGCGCGCGAAGGCATCGTGTGGTGCGTGTCCGCCGGCATTGTTTCGCCGTACTGCGAGCGACCCAAGCAGCACGCCGGCAGCGATCGCCATCGGCGCAGCGATCGGCACGAGGAAGCGCGACTTCTGGTGCGTGAACCCCACCCAGAAGACGAGGTTCGCCACCACGAGCACGGCCAGCACGAGGGCGCCCCACGGGATGCGGCCCGCGCGTGGCCGAAGGCTCACCACCACCGCGATCAAGCCAAGCCAAGGCAAGAGCAGCCACTGCGGTCGCCATGGCTCGGCGGCATTGGGTGCCGCGCCGATCCCAAAGCGCAGCCATTCGTTCCAGAGCGTCGCGATGCCCCAGCCCGGTGGCGCCGCATGCGCCGCAGCGAAGGTGCGCTGCTGCTCGACCGTCCACCAGTCGCCCGGACCGAGAGCCGCCATGAAGGGAAAGAGCGGCTGGCCCGCATCGATCCAGTTGCGCAGCCACCACGGCATGAGCGCCACCGCGCCGACGATTGCACCGATTGCGCACGATGTGACGAGTGCTCGCACGCGCACTCGATGCGCAGCGACCACCAGGATCACCGCGGGCAGCACCAACGCACCCGCGGCGTTGCCCTTGGCTCCGACTGCGGCCGCGCAGACGATCGCCAGCGCAAGCACCGTCGCCCGGGTTGGCGCAGTGCGATCGACCACGAGCATCACGACGAGCGCCATCGCCATCACCACCGGCAGCTCGGTGTAGGCGAGCGAGCCCGTGGCGATGATCCACGGTGTCGAGAGCAGCGCGATGGCGGCGAGCCATCCCGATGCGGTGATCGCCTCGATCGATGCACCCGCATCGCGCGCCACGGCCCGTGCCGCGCCCGCGCACGCGAGCGCCGCCGCGAGCGCGATCACGGCGTGCAGCCACTGCGCCCAGGTCCCGGCGAGTTTCGCATCGGGGGCGAATGCCAGCACCTGCATGAAGGACGCCTCCATGAACGAGGGCAGCGCCGAGTACACGTTGTGCTCGAGCGTGGCCATGCGTCCGGCATCGAGCCATTCACGCGGCAGCAGCAGGTGATAGGTCAGGGCGTCGTAGCCGCCGAACTCCGTCTGCCAGAGCCAGCCGGGTGCGGTCGAGGCCGCCGCGATCAGCACGCCCACGGGAAGCGCGAGCGCCAGCAGCCATGTCAGGCGCGGCGGCACGATCGCCACGCGGCGCGGTGCGCCGACCAGCCCGGCCAGTCCCGCGACGAGCGGCAACGATGCACCGATCGGTCGTTGCCACGCAAGCACGCCGAGCCACGCGCACCACGCATCGATGATGAGGTGGATCGATACGCCGAGCCCGACCAGCAACGCGGCATGCTCGACCGGATCGCTGCGGCGCAGGGAGAGCGCTCGGCAGGCAAGTCGGCCCCATCCTGCTGAGGACAGCAACCACAGGCAGGGGAGCCACGCCGAGAGGAACGCCACACGAACGAGTTCGGGAGTGCGTGCTGGGCCGAGCTCACCCGTGCGCGTGGCGCACCATGCAGCGCAGGCTGCGGCCGCAAGGGCGGCGGCGAGCCACGCCAAGCGGGCCGACGGTGCACGGTCGGGTTGTTGCATCAGGGCATTGCAGAAACACAGCCGCCCCGCGTCAAGCGGGGCGGCTGGAATGCTTGGGATTGGTGAGCGAGGCTCAGGCAGCCACCTTGCAGGTGGTGTGCTTCTTGGCCGTCTCGACCAGCGTGTCGAAGGTGGTTGGATCCTCGATGGCGATCTGGCTGAGCATCTTGCGGTTGAGCAGGATGCAGGCGCGCGACAGGCCGTTGATGAACACGCTGTAACGCATGCCACGCATGCGGCACGCGGCCGTGATGCGGGTGATCCACAGGCTGCGGTACTCGCGACGGCGCGCGCGACGGTCACGCCAGGCAAAGCGGCCGGCGCGCATCAGCGCGACCTTGGCTTGCTGCTTCAGGCGGCTCTTGGTGCCGAAGTAACCGCGAGCTTCGCGGAGCAGGCGACGACGGGCTTGGGTACGGGCTGCGCCCTTGCGTGCACGGGGCATGGTTCACTCCTTGCTTGTCCGATCGGGGCTGGCTGAGCCAGGCTTCGTTCCCGTCGGTCGTTGTGCGAATGCCTTGGCCACCGTGGCCAAGGCGGTTTGGTCAGACGATCGGTTCAGGCCTTGGCCTTGGCGGCGCGCTTGGCCTTGGTCTTTGGGGCGGCCTTGGTGTCAGTGGCAGCCGTGGCTTCGGCGGCAACCTTGGCATCATCGGCTTCATGCTGTTCCTGCGAACGCAGTCCGCGGAACAGCAGCTTCTCGAAGGCACCCATGTCGCCCGAGCGCGCATGGCGCGACTTGCGGTACGACTGGACCTGCAGGCCGGTCTTGTTGCTCTTCAAGTGGCGGCTCCGCGGCGGCTTGAACTTGATCTTGCCGCTCTTGGTGATCTTGACGCGCTTGAGGAGGCCCTTGTGGCTCTTGTTCTTAGGCATAGTGCACCCGCTTTGGAGAGAATCGCAAGGGTAGCGGCATCCCGCGTTCGCCGCAAGGGCATCGTTCGTGCGCGGGGGAGCTGCGGGTGACGAAGTTCGACTTGGCGATTATTGGCCGAGGAACACTTCGTACTGATCGAACCTCACGCCCTTCAGATCAACGCCTTCGCTGCCGGAGACGCCTCGGAGCGTCCACATGTTGTCCAAGCGGCCCTCTGGCCCCACGTTGATGAAGGGAAGTGGCTTCCACACCACGGCGCCGTCGCTGAAGAGCACATTCTGTCCATCGCCGCCGTGGTTGGGGCTCGAGGACTTGATCCCCACCATGGGTGACAGCAGGATCGGGTTGGCATCGGCGGCCAGCGGCGAGAGCACCAGCGTGGTGATGCGCACATGCGAGGCGTGCAGCGGCACGCGGAACGAGAGTTGGCGCGCGCCCGCGCAGTGCAGGCAGCCGGGGCGGCAGTAGCCCTTGTCGGCGAGTACGCGGATGGCCTGCGCGTTGTCAGCATGCACCGATGTGGGCAGATCGCCCGAGGGGCCCGCGTTGAGCATCGAGCCCAGGCCCGCGGCCATCGGCAGGTTGCCCTTGCTGTCGGTGCTGTAGGCGGTGAACGCCGAGCCAAGTTCACGGAACCCGTTGGCGCAGAGCACGCGCGAGCTGGTGCTGCGCACTTGATTGGCCAAAGGCACGGCCACGCCGATCAGGAGCAGCAGGCACGCTGCCACGCTGATGAAATCAGGAAGCCGCCAGCGCGATCTCGCGATCGGCGCATCGGTCATGGTCATGCGCTCGCTGCGCTCGGCATCGGCGCGCTCGACCGAGAGCAGCGTGGCATCGATGAGTGCATCATCGGGTGCAGGAGTGGGGTAGCGGTCGAGCAACGTGCCGATGCGTGCAAGCGCACGCAGGGCATCGGCATCCTGGGAGGAGCCAGGCGTGACCTTGGAGGGATCCCAGCCGGCCTGCACCAGTTGGTCGACGATGTGCGCATCGCGCGGGTCAAGGTTGGGTTCGTGCTGGCTCATGCTGCGTCCTGTCCGGATTGGGTGCGCTTCCAGGCATCGGCAAAGGCAGCCACGGCCGCATGCAGTCGGCTCTTGACGGTCCCAAGCGGAATGCCCAACGACTCGGCGATTTGTTGGTACGGCATCTTGTGGAAATACCCAAGTAGGAGGATTTCGCGAAGGTGGGCGGGGAGTCCGTCCACCACGGTCTTGACCATCTGGGCTTCGTCGTGCGAACCCATCGGGTCGCTCGGCGACTCATCGTTGCGCGTGATCGTGTCGGCCAGTGCCACCTGACCATCGGTGCCGCGCATGGGGGCATCGATCGAGGTCATGGCATGGCGCTTTCGGCGGCGAAGATGGTCGCGCGCCTTGTTGGCGGCGACCGTGAAGAGCCACGGCTTGAAGGTGCGCTCCTGGTCGAAGGTGCTACCCGACACATGCACCTGGACCCATGTGTCCTGAAAGACATCGTCGGCCGCCGAGGCAGAGCCCATGAACATGGTCAGGAAGCGGTGGAGTTCGACGCGGTAGCGCTCGAGCAACACTCGGAACGCGCCATCACGACCATCAAGGTGCGCCTTGAGCAGCGCTTCGTCGGTCTGTGACTCCCAAGCCTCCATGGGAAGTGGCATGCTAGTGGAACGATCAAAGCCGTTCGCGCATTGTGTGTGAGGGTTCTGTGCGGCGGTTCGGTCGGATGTGCCCTTGCGCGAGCGCTTCGCTGCGCCAGCGCGTGACTGTTCGGCGTGCTCGCCCCTTGGTGTGATCGGCAGGCCGCCGCTGCCCAAGAGCCCCGCAAGATCCAACCCCGCGCCGAACCCGCTGACGGCGCCGAAGCCGGCGGGGGAGAGCAGGGATGGAACGATCATGGCGCCCACGATGGGTCGCTACGATCCCGCACCCCGTCCGGTTCGGGCGCCGGGACAGGAGTTGAGCCAAAAATGGCAGTGCCGATCTCGCAGATGTGGACCGTGGCGACCTATGTGCTGGGCCAGCGGCTTCGTGGGCGCAAGCAGTACCCCCTGGTCCTGATGCTGGAGCCGCTCTTTCGCTGCAACCTGGCCTGCGCCGGCTGCGGCAAGATCCAGTACCCGGCCCACATCCTGAAGCGGGACCTCTCGGTCGAGGAGTGCCTGAAGGCGGTCGATGAATGCGGCGCCCCCATGGTGAGCATCCCCGGCGGCGAGCCGCTCCTGCACCCGCAGATCGCCGAGCTCGTGCGTGAGCTCGTCAAGCGCGGCAAGTACATCTACCTCTGCACGAACGCGCTGCTCCTGAAGGAGAAGCTCGAGGCCGGTTGGTTCACGCCGAGCAAGTACCTGACCTTCAGCGTGCACATGGACGGCCAAGAGGAGAATCACGACTTCGCGGTTTGTCGCGAGGGCACCTACCAGAAGGCAATCGCTGGAATCCGCTTGGCGGTCGAGCGCGGATTCCGCGTCACCACCAACACCACGCTCTTCGACGGCGCCGATCCCAACAGCGTGCGCGCGTTCTTCGACGAGATGATGGACCTTGGCGTGGAAGGCATGATGGTGAGCCCGGGCTACGCCTACGACAAGGCGCCTGACCAGACGGGCTTCCTCAAGCGCAAGAACACGCACGAACTCTTCGAGATGATCCTCTCGAACCGCAAGGATGGCCGCCGCCGCTGGCGCTTCAACCAGAGCGCGCTGTTCCTTGAGTTCCTCATGGGCAAGCGTGACTTCGAGTGCACGCCGTGGGGCAACCCGACCTACAACATCTTCGGCTGGCAGAAGCCCTGCTACCTGCTGCAAGAGGGCTATGTCGACACCTTCGAGGAGTTGATGCGCGACACGCAGTGGGAGCGCTACGGCCGCGCGAGCGGCAACCCCAAGTGCCAGAACTGCATGGTGCACTGCGGCTACGAGCCCAGCGCGGTCGACTACACGTTCTCCGGCTTCCCCGGCCTGTGGGCGACCGTGAAGGCGATGGTCTTCAGCACCTACGCGAACCCGCGCGCCAAGCGCCGGCTCGAGGAAGAGAAGTCGAAGCCCCACGGCCCGATGCAGCACTTGGTGCAGCTTGGGCTCGCGAAGGATCTGGAGCAGCGCGGCGCAGCGTGAGCGCGGCGTAAGGCGCTCGCCCTCCCTCGACCTCGGGTTCCGGCCGCGCGGACGCGCGCGCTGCACCCGGCTCCGCGCGCGCTCCTCCTGCGTCGCTCGGCGGGGCTATCACCCGCCTCCGATGGTCGCGCACCGTGCCGCCTTCGCGACTTCGCAGGCCGCGCAGCTCGGAACCGCTCGGTCGCTTCGGACGAGCGCATGGGTTCGTGAGACCGCCCGTGGCACTCCGGACGAGCGGCGGGGCTCGGTTCGCGGAGTGGAGTTTGTGCGGCCCGGACGCAGGATGGTGTTTGCGCGGCGGGCCGGCGGGGGTATGGTTGCAATTCCAGGAGACTTCATCATGCTGACCGGGATGATTCGAGCCGTTCGTGGTGCGTGCGTCGTGCTCTTAGCGCTGATGGCCACGGTGCCCGCAAGCGCCCAGTGCCCGGGGGATGTTGTCGCCACTGGCGGCATCGATGGGACCGACCTTGCAGCGGTCTTGGGAGCGTGGGGTACCAACGGCCAAGGGGCACCCGTCACGGACCTCAATGGTGACGGCATCGTCAACGGCGCCGACCTTGCGGTCATCCTCGGCTCATGGGGGCCGTGCGCACCGGTGATCGCCTCGGTCACGCCCAATGTCGGAACGATTGTTGGCGGCACGCCGATCACGATCAGCGGCAACTACTTCCTCGGCACGACATCAGTCACAATTGGCGGGGTTGCTGCTACTGGAGTTCAGATCGTCGATGCCACTACGATCAATGCGATCACGCCAGCAGGCGCAGCAGGGTCGGCCGCGGTCTCGGTGACGGCGAATGGTCGGACTGGAACCCTCGCTGGCGGTTTCTCCTACAGCAACTCATCGATCAGTAGCGTTGTGCCAAGCGTTGGCGCTGCACAGGGTGGCGGAACCGTCACCATCACAGGTGCATTCCTTCAGAACACAACCGCAGTGTGGTTCGGCAACTCTCCAGCGCAGTCATTCACGCAGGTCTCGCCGACAGTGATCACGGCAGTGACGCCTTCGGGGGCTGTTGGCACGAGCGTTGATGTACGAGTCCAAACTCCAGCAGGACTGCTAGTTGCGTCAGGCGCGTTTTCTTATGTGGCGATTGTGACTCCTGCATGGGCCACGCTGATTGAGGCGCAGCCCGACCCATCGGTCGTGACGGATCCCACCCTCCGCGCCGCGATCACCGCCACAGGCCTGGCCTGGCGCGTGAAGGACACGGCCACGCAGATCGAGTTTGTTCTGATCCCGCCGGGCTCGTTCCAGATGGGGTGCAGCGCGTCGCAGCAGTATGGATGTGATACAGACGAGAACCCCGTCCACCAAGTGACGATGACCAACGCGTTCTACATGGGGCGCTACGAAGTCACGCAGGCGCAGTGGCAGGCGCGGATGGGGTCGAACCCGAGCTACTACCAGAGTGCAAGTGCAGAGGTTCCCGCCGCCCAAGTCCCCAACCGCCCGGTGGAGACGGTGAGTTGGAACACGATCCAAGGCTTCCTGACCCAGACCGGCATGCGCCTGCCCACCGAAGCCGAATGGGAGTACGCCTACCGGGGAGGGACGACGACCGCGTTCCATGGCTTCACGGGCTATCTGAGCGGTACGAACGATGACAGCCTGCTGGGGAACATTGCGTGGTTCAATCAGCAGGGTGGATATCAGACTAGGGTGGTTGGCGGCAAGCTCGGCAACGGCTACGGCCTGCACGACATGTCGGGGAATGTCTGGGAGTGGGTGAACGACTGGTGGAGCAGCAGTTACTACTCAAGCAGCCCCCAGAACAACCCGCCGGGCCCCACGACGGGAACCGATCGGGTGGTGCGGGGCGGCTACTGGGACGACTTCTCCGCCAACTGCCGTGCCTCGAACCGCGACGGCGGCACGCCGTCGCTCGCGGACTTCTTCGTCGGGTTCCGGGTCGCCAGGACTCCGTGATTTTCCTTTACCCTTCTTCTCTTTTTCATCTACCGTTTCAGGTGATCGCATCCGTGTTCGTGGCTTGGTGAGCTCCGCCGCTGAACCAACAGCCTCCCGCGGCTCCCGCGCACACGCAGCGACCAAGCGCGGCGAGAAGCTCGCGGCCTTCCTCAAGTAGTCACGGCGCGCGTCAGTCAGAGTGCTTCGACACAGCACGCTCGTCCGGAGCGACCGAGCGGTTCCGAGCTGCGCGGCCTGCGGAGTCGCGAAGGCGGCACTGTGTGCGACCATCGGAGGCGGGTGCCAGCCCCGCCGAGCGACGCAGGAGGAGCGCGCGCGGAGCCGGGTGCAGCGCGCGCGTCCGCGCGGCCGGGACCCGAGGTCGCGCAAGGACGAGCGCGACGTCCCACCGCGAACGCCATCGCGCAAAGAACTCCTCGCTCACATCACTCCGAAGTCATTTGTGGGGGTCAAGATTGCAGATGCTGTGCCTGCGCAGCCGGGACCAGAGACGGCGCAGGGACGCGCGCACGGGTTCGTGAGACCGCCCAGGACGTTCCGGACGAGTGTGCGCCTTCACCGCGTCGGCGGTGGAGCCCAGTTTGCGGGCCATGCGGGCGTGAGGCCCGCAGCGGGGATCGCGGACTCGAGGCCACCGGACCACAGCACCATCTGCACCGCGATGCGGCGCATCTCAAGATCGGCGAAGTCGCCGGGATGGCCGAGCGTGGTGAAGGCCATCCGTCGCGGCATGAGTTGGTCGGGCGCGCACGGGCGCGCGCCGTCGCGGCCGGCAGCGTCGAGTGCCGCGCGATGGGCTGCGTAGCGCGCGCGACGAGCCTCTTCGGTTGTCGGACCAGCATGTTCGCGCACCCACAGGATCGGCTGGCGCCGCGGCGCACCCTCGGGCTGCTCGCTGCCGAGTGATTCGCCCCACAGGAGCACCGTGGCATCGGCTGGCAAGGGCTCGATGTGGTAGAGCCAGCTCGGCACGACCTGCCCACCCTTCACGCCGCGCAGGATGGGGTGATCCTTGGCCGCGCCATCGGGCGGAAGGATCCGCGTGGTGCTCGTGTGGCCGTGGTGGCTGATCCACCGCTGCCCAAAGACCTGCTTGGGGAAGTCGTTGTTCCACCAGGTCAGGCGCGACGCATCGGGCATGGCGAACGCGTGCGTGCTCGTGCGGAAGCCCACGATCGGCATGCCGCGGCGCAGCGCGGACTCGAGTTCGTCCAGTCCGCGCGCATCGGCCTCGCGCCACCGCAGGAAGAGCGCCAGACAATCGCTCGATCCAAGCGCGCGATCGGGGAACGCCGTCGGGCACGATGGATCGGGCACGCGTTTGGGGATGTCCCAGTGCACGATCCGCGGATCGAACGGCGTCGCAGCCTGGCGCGAACCGCTTGCCGCACCCGCAGGCTGCGGTGTGGCGGGAGCCGCGAGCGTGGCGGCGCTCACTGCGGCGCGCACGGCGTCGGCCAAGAGCGGCATGGTGATCTCGCTGCGGTACTCATCATCACCGCTCACGATGCTCGCGTTGAGGAGCGGTTGGAATCCGTTGGGAAACTCAGCCTCGAGCGCTTGCCCCGATGCGCCGTTGCTGCCGGTCTGCGCGCTAGCAAAGACACGCACCCGCTGACCAATCGGCGGAACGATGAAGTGTCCCGATGCACCCGTGCCGCCGAGCACGCCCATGCTTCGGGTCCACGCGCCGATCGTGATCGGTGTGCCGGGCTTCGCGCCTGAGGCGATGCGATCGAAGATCACCGCTTCAACCTGCAGGGTCAGCGCGATCGCGGTGGTGCGATCGCCCACGAGCGGGATGCCACTCGTCGACTCCGTGCGCGCGGTCACCACGCCGATCAGGCAGAGGTCCGCGCGGTGCAGTGCGTCCATGGAGAGCGGCACCTTCTCGGCGTGCGCGGTGGGCGTGGTCATGCACATGAGGAGCGCGGCGACCACGGCGAGGCACCACGCCGGGCACGCACCCGCAAGGTCGAATCGCGGCCGTTGAGTTTGGGTCGCTCGCATGGCGGCGTACAGCGTATGGCGACGGGTCGGCGGCTCGTCCAAGTCAGCACTCGCCTCTGGCCGGGCTCGATCGAAGCCGGTGCAGCCGTCCCCAACGACGCCTTGCGGCGCCCACGCCGTGGTTTGTGTGGACAACCTGTCCGGGCAACTCCCTCGGCGCGCCGCGGTCGCAGACTCCCGGCATGGGTTTTCGCCAGGGTTCCATCGCCTATTCCCGCTTCGCCGTCAGTGGTTCCGCGCCGAGCGTGGCCGATGGGGGGCTCTACGAGTCGCTGCATGACCACCGCATCCGACCCGACGGCGCCGGCAACGGCACCGAGAGCGTGAGCGGGTGGATCACCGGGCGGCATGTCTTTGACACTGACTTTGGCTACGGCTCGTGCGGCTTCGGCATGAGCCTGGCTGCGGCCATGCGCGTGGACACGGCGAAGGTGCCCGCCGACATCCGCCGCGCGTATCGCGCGATGGCCGAGGACGAGGCCCGCGGGCCCGCGACCGCCGATGGCGAGCAGCGCCGCCTTTCGCGCAACGAACGCATGCAGGCGAAGGAGCACGCCGAGCGCCGCTGCATGGATGAGATCTCGGCCGGCATGTGGCGCCGCGTGAAGCAGGTGCCCGTGCTCTGGGACATCCCCGGCGGCACCCTCTTTGCGCCCGCATCGAGCGATGTGCTTTCGAAGGAACTGCGCTCGCTCTGCGAGGCGGCGTTCGAGGTGCGGATCGACCGGCTCGGTGCTGCGGGACTCGCGGCCAAGCTGCTGGATGCCGAAGGCCGCGGCGGCGAGCTCGAGGACATCCGGCCCGAT
>VGXJ01000033.1 GCA_016873375.1 Phycisphaerae bacterium | reverse complement strand
TGGTGCGACGATCGGGCTTCGTCGGGGCGGTTGGTGCTGGTGCGATGGGTTCGTTCGGTGCCTTGCGTGCACCGCTGCGCGCGCGCTTCCAGGCCTCGACCGTCGCTCCACCGGCCTTCGACCCCTCGCCGACTGCCATCGCCGCCAGATCGCGCGCCGCCTCGCGGTCCAGCGTGATCCGGCGCGCAGCCACATCGATGATCAGCAGTGCGGCCGCAAGGATCGCCAGCACGTTCCAGATCCGCTTCGCCGCCTCGGGCATCGGCAGCCCGCTGCGATCGAAGAAGTCCACTGCCGACGCGTCCTTCAGCGCGATCATGCGACCGCCGCTCACCTCCGCGATCCGTCGCAGCAGCGCCGAGTCATCGCGCGTCGACGCGAGCTCTCGCGGATACGGAACGCTCACCACCGACCGTGCCGAGCGATCCGCACCCATTCCATCGCGAGCCGACACGCTCGCCAGGTACGCGCCCTGCTCGCGCGCATCGAAGTTCGCCACATACTGGCCCGGAGCCGTTTGCTGCAGATCGAGCACCTCGACCTTGCCATCGGGCCGCATGAGCGTTGCGGAGCTGCTCAGGAAGTCGCGCGGCTCGCCATCAGCCGTGAAGGCCGACACCTGCACGCGCCCAAGGTCACCATCGACCGAGGCCGACACCAGGAGATCCTGCGCCGTCGGCGGGCGCATCATCCAGCGCAGCGCGCGCGTCCAGAACGGCTGATACCCGCTCCACGTCGCCCATGATCGGCCCCACCGGCCACCGAGATCACTGGTGAACGCCATGGACTTCCCGAGACCGTAGTTCCAGTACGCCACCAAGGGATCGCGCGACTCGTTCGTCGGCAGCACCGCCGGCACCTGCGCGAGCCCCTCGCGCGGCACGGTCACCACCCAACCCGTCACCTCCGGCAGGCTCCCCGAACCATCCATGGGCCCACCTGTCGATTGCTCCACCACAGGGCGGATCCTCTGCTCCAAGATCAGCGTGCGGCTGACGAGCGTGGCTTCCTTCGTGAAGATCTTCGGAAGAAGGTTCGGGTTCTGCACGTTGTAGAACGTGCCGCCGGTCTGCTCGGCGACCGCGCGCATGTTCTGCAGGTCGATGCTCGTGCCGTGGCCGCCGACCATGATCGTGGTGACCGTGATCTTCAATTGCTTGAGCTCATTCAGTTCCGCCTGCGTGGGCGGGCTCGGATCGCCGTCCGAAATGATGATGACGTGCTTCTGGCCGGCGTTGACCTTGGACAGACCTCCCTTCGCCAGCGACAGGCTCGCCTTGAAGTCAGGCATGTCGCCGACGACCATCTTCTTGATCGCCGCGCGAATCGCCGACTTGTCACCCACCGGCTGCAGATCGTGCGCCCACGAGGCGAGCTTGCCATCCTTGCCGCCCCAATCGAAGGTCACGATGCCGGCCAGATCGAGCCTGCTCAGCGCATCGACGGCTGCTTCAGCGACCTTCTCGCCCCAGTAGTTGCCGGCGGCCATCTCGCACGAGTGCATGATGAGTACGAGCGCCCCCTTCGGAAGCTGCCGCGTGGCGGGTGGTTCAAGCTTGACCGCGAAAGCGTCGGAGGCCCTGCTGCCCTGCCAACCGCCTGCGCCGAAGGCTCGGTCGCCGCCCGTCACCAGGAGGCCACCCCCCAGATCATGCACATAGGAGTGCAGCAGCTGGTCCGTCTCGTTCGTGATCTCGAAGCGACCCACGTTCGCCAAGACCACCGCATCGGCATCCGCCAGCGCCGAGACCCCCTCGTTGTCGAGTTCATCCGGCGTGATCACGCGTGACGGAATGTCGCCCTCCGCAAGCGCCGCCACCAAGGGCTGCGACTCCTCACCGCCCTCGCTTCCATCCACGATCACCACCTTTGCGCCCGTGCTCACCAGCACCATCGCCGCACCCCGGTTGTTCTCGGCGATCGCATCCGAGGCAGGGTCGTCTGGCGTGTACACCAGCTCGTAGCGACGCGACTGACGACCCACTACGACCATCGGGAAGGTCAGCGCATTCACGCCCGCCTTCAGCTCGACCGCAAGCCCGGTCCCCGGCGCCGACGAATCAAGATCGACCGGCTCGCCGTTCTCGCGAAGCGTCACCACGCCGCGATTGGGACCCATGCTCCGGATCGAGGCCCGCAGATCGATCGTCTGGCCCTCGCGCGCCGTACTTGGCGCACGCAGCGACTCGACCATCACCTCGCTGGCGTGGCTGAAGGGCAGCGCCACCACATCGATCGGGATGCCGTTGGCACGGGCAGCTTCGGCTGCCTCGATCGCATTGCCCGAGGTCTGGTTGCCATCGGAGATCAGCAGCATCCTGCTCGCCGTGTCCGGCGGCAGCATCGCCATCCCGCGACGCAGCGCCCCCTCGATGCCCGTCGCCATCCGATCGCCACCATGCTGCGAGACATCCAGGCTCGCGTCGCTTTCGGCCACGGCACGCACCTCGGGCCGGCCGGCGAAGGTCACCAGACCCACACGGTCCGCAGCCTCGCGCTTGCTCGCCACCAGGCCATCGACCAGCTTCTGTGCCTGCTGCTGCATCGACTGCGGTACCGAGCGGCTCGCATCCGACACGACCATGACCGTCAGGCCCTCGCCCTTGCGTACCAGGCTCGGCTGCGCCAAGGCGAGGGACAGCAGCGTCACCAGTGCTCCACGCAGCACCATCGTCGCGATCGACTTCCCCCGGCCCACCACACCACGACGGCGCCATGCCATCCAGCACAGCGCGGGAACCAGCACCAGCATGGCCAGAGCCAGCGGGCGTTCGACGTCGATCCATGGCATCAGCGTCAAGGTACCGCGCCGGACTCGCGTCTGGCGCGCTCGATCCAGCGATCCGATGGCATCAGGTAGAGCCGGTTGTTGGTCGAGTCGAGCACGGCCATGGTGGCGCCGTGAACCTGCGTGGTCCACGGCCCGTTCAGCATGCCTGGCTCGCGGCCGCCCTTGCCCAAGCAGCCCATCGACGCGCCGTTCGAGAGGTCGAAGGCCTGGAGCCTGCACCCGCCGAACTCAGTCACGAGCACCGTGGCCTCGTCGAGCAGCTCGAGCCCGTACGGGTAGAGCAACTCTCCCGGCTCCTGCCCCATCGCACCGATCGAACGCACGAACGCGCCATCGGTCGTCAGTTCCACCAGCCGGTGGTTGCACGCGTCGGCAACGAGCAGCCGCCCCGAGCCGAGCATGATCAGGGATTGCGGCCGGTCAAACTTGGGTTCGGGCGAGTCATCACCCGGCACGCCGTGATGCCCAAAAGCGCGCACGAACGTGCCATCGCGCCCGAACACCTGGATCCGGTCGTTGCCGCCGTACTCGCTCACGTACACGAGGCCGTCGTCACCAAACGCAATGTCGGTCGGGAAGACGAACTGCCCCGGCTCCTGGCCGAACTTGCCGAAGGTCCGCAGCAACCGCCCCTGATCATCCATCACCGTGATCCGATGCTCATGGGTGTCGGCGACCCAGACCTCGCCCTCTGGCGACACGCTGACGCCCGTCGGGAAGCCCTGGTCGAACTCGGGCATCATCCACTCGCGGCGGTACGAACCGTCGGCGCCCAAGACCTGCACGCGCGCGCTGCGATCGATGATGATGAGTTCACCTGCAGGCGTCCAAGCCATGGCCCGTGGATAGTTGAACTGCAGCGGTCCCTTGCCGCCCCGGCCGACGATGCGCGCATCGGCACACCACTTCGGGAGCATCGAAGGTTGCGGTTCGCCTCCACAGGCCACCATGAACGGGAGCACGGCAACCGAGGCAAGCGTCATCCCGCCAAACCGCCTCATCAACCCCGCCAGAGCGACGGCAGCGACTGCGGCGACAAGCATCAGGATCGGCACGAAGCCGGCCACCACATCCGGTCGCTGGTAGTGCATGGCGTTCAGGAGCGCACTCGCGATCCACTCGCCGCCCGGTGGCTGCACGCGCGCCGACACGATCACTTCACCGGCGGCACCCACGGCACCGATCGCTCCGGCCGCGACGCACGCCACGCCGATGCGGGGCAAGAGCGCGAGCACGACGGTCCACGCCCGACCATCGAGCCGTGCACTGGCCCGCATGTCGCTGGGCGCACTCCGTACGGCGAGCCAGCCCAGCACCGCGCCGATCCATCCCCACCTCGAGAGCTGCGCTGCGGCGACGATGCCCAATCCATCGTGCATCCACGACAGGCCATCGCGATTCCAAGCCTGCACATGCGCGACCGCGATGACGACCGCCGGCGAGAGTGCCAGCGTGATCCACGCCACCCGGATCCATCGTTCGGCACAACGCATCCATGCGGAGCCCTCGGCAAGCCACGCATGCAGCATGCAGACGCCCGCAATGAGCGCGCCGCACACCACCGCCGCAGCCGCCGTCCGCAGTACGCCCCCGCCATAGACCTGCATGACCCGCACCACGCCGCCCTGCCCAAGCGACATGATCATGAGCACCACGCCCGGTACGACCAGCGTTGCAGCGAGCAGTCCGAGCGGCCATCGAGCCGATCGAGGTGCCTGTGCCGTCGCATGGTCATCGCTCGCGCGCGGCCGCGTGATCACGATGGCCACGCCAAGCGCCGCGGCAATCGACCACATCGAGCCCATCAGCACCGACCACGGGCTCGCACCAGCGGCCTCGAGGGCACGAAGCTCAAAGCCGACCGTGCGCACGAGTGCCAGGTCAAAGGCCGTCGTATCGGCCATGGTCAGACCGCCCAACACGAGGACCGAAAGCATCACGCCATGTCGATCCTCGCGCCATGCCAGGCGACCGCGATCGATCCAGCGGAGCCGATCCATGGCCGTTGCCTCACGCGCCATGGCGCGCTCGCGCAGGCCAAGCACGAGCGCACCAGCGATTGGCCACAGGGTGCAGGCAAGTGCCAAGGCCAGCGACAGCACGCGCCACGCCCCCACTGCATCCTGCTCGATGATCCATGCGCCGAGTGCAAACTCCGGCGAGCCGAGCTGCCACCACGCGTACCACGCCGCGTATGGCGGCACCAGGACGGGCACGATCCAACAAATCCAGGAGAACCAACCCCGCGGGGTGCACATGCGAGCCATCCACCACCCCAGCGCCGTCACCGCAGCGCCGGCGCCGAGGCTCCACAGCACCGTCGCGGTCGCCACCGCCCATGGATTGCTGGCCACGCCGATTGGTGCTTCGCCACCGGCGTGCAGCGCCGGCACCTGCAGCACGGGGACCACCAAGCCAACGACCACGGCAAGGGCGCCAAGCACGGCGAGCCCCACGCAGACCGACGGCCCGATCGGCGCCACCGATCGATGCGTCACTGCCCGATCGCCTTCATGAGGTCCGCCACGGCGGCATCCATGCGATCCGCAGCATCCTGGATGTCCACGCGCATCGGGTCATCCGGCAAAGGATCGAGGTCGGGCGACGATTCCACGCCAAGCGGCCAGTTGCGGCTCTCGCTTGCGGCGATGCGCGCCTGCACACCCGGGCTCAGCATGTACTCCATGAACCAGATGGCGTTGGAGCGATGCGGAGCACCGGCAATCAGGGCCACCGTGTTGGGAATCAGCAGCGTGCCGCCGCCCGGATCGGCGACGGGGTCGTGGCGCGGCATGATCCACTGAACCTTCGCACCACGCGCCTGGGCCGCGAGCACATCATCGGTGTCGGTCAGGCCGATGTCGGCCTCGCCGCGCGCAACCGCGTCCACAACCGCGGCATTGCCACCAGTCAGGAGCCGCGGCTCGTTGGCCGCGAGTCCCTCGATGAACGCTTCCCAGTAGCCGGGGATCCGGAGCTTGCGCTCGAAGAACGACTGCATTGCACCGAGGTGTCCGCGCGTCGTCCCGAAGCGGGGATCCGCCATCGCGATGCGCCCCTTCCACCATGGTCGGACGAGGTCCATCCACGTGTCGGGAAGTTCCTCGGGCTTGATGCGATCGGGGGCGATCACCAAGACTCGCGCCCGCGCGCTGAGGCCGAACCAGCGTCGTTCACCGTCGCGGCAATCCACCGGCCACTCGCCGAAGACGCCCGCATCCAGCGGCTCGAACGAACCCTCCGCGGCCAGTTGGGCGACCGCGAAGCACTCGCTGCTCCAGAAGACATCGGCACGCGGCCGCTCGCGTTCAGCCCTGAGCAGGCTCGCCAACGCGGTTGTCTTGGTGGCCTCGGTGTCGTAGCGCACACCGACCTTCAGGCCGGACTCCCCCTCGAATGATTCGATGATCGGCCGGGCGACCTGCTCATCGGCACTCACGTACACGATGAGGTCGGGTGACTTGCCGCAGGCAGCCAGTGCCACCGTCGCGACGCACAGGAGCCAACAGTGCGCGCGTACACCACGGATGGGCGAGTGCTTCACTTCGTTCCCCCCTGGCTCGGTGCCGCTCCAGCAGGCTGACCCGCAGCGCTGCCTTGGCCGCCGGTCTTGCGATCGATCTGCTTCTTGACATCACCGAAGTAGCGGCGATGGGAATCCTTCAGGTGAGGAGGAACCGGGTCTTCCGCTGTGGCGCTCTCGGCCTTGCGCGTGACATCGCCGGCCACGGACTGAAGCGCGGTGGCGGCCTCACCCGTGATCGCCGGGCCCTCGACCAGCTGGCGCGCGATGATCGGCCCCTGGCCCTTCTCGACCTTCTCGCGGCGCTTGACGGTGTTGGTCTTCGTGACTTCGCGGGGCGCTTGGCCGCCGCTTCCTTGGCCGCGCTTGCCCATGCCGGAGCCAGAGCTATCGCCGTCCAGTCCTTCGCTCTGACCGCCCTGCGCGAGCTTGGCTGGTCCGTCGCCGCCCTTGCACTGGCCACCAGCGCACTGACCGGCCTGGTCCATCTGCTCCTGAGCCTCCATGTCGTTCAGCAGTTCACTCGCCTCGCCGGCAGCGGCATCCTTCGCCTCATCGGACTCGCCCTGTTCGCCGTCCGAGGGCTGGTCCTGGCTGCCCTGCTCGCCCTCCTTGCCCTGCTCGCCCTTTTGGCCCTTCTGGCCCTTCTGGCCCTGCTGACCCTTCTGGCCGGATTGGCCGGGGTTCTGGCACTGCTTGCAGGCGTTGCTCAGCTGCTGCATGTTCTGCTGCATCTGTTGCGCCGCGTCGAGCGCCTGCTTGAGCTGTTCCTTCTGTGCCTCGTTGAGCTGCTTCGACTGCTCGATGGCACGCTTGAGCGCTTCAGGGCTGTCGGCCATGTTGGGATCGAGGCCTGCATCCTCAAGCGACTTGCGCAAGGCATCCTTGTCCTTGGCCATCTCCTGCAGCTTCTTCGCCAGGGCCTCGAGATCCTTCTTCGCCTGCTCGCGCTCGGCGTCGGTCATCGAGCCATCCTTCATCTTCTGCTGCAGGTCCTTCATCGCCTCCTTCGCCGCGGCGATGTCGCCCTGCTTGAGTGCCTCGGTGAGCGGCGCAACGGCACTGTTCTTGGGAACTTCGAGCTTGGCAAGGGCATCCTTGGTCTGCTCCATGCCCTTGGCCTGGGCGCTCTCCTTGAGTGACTCAAGCTTCTGCGCCATCTCAGTCAGGCGCTTGGCCAGCTCGCGCTCCTTCTCCGCCAGGCTCTTGTCATCCTGGCCATCAAGCGCTTCGTTCGCGCGGCGAATCTCGGCAGCCATCTCCTCGCTCAGGCGCGGATCGTCGGTCACGGTCTTCACAACCGCTTCAAGGCGCGCCTTCATGTCCTCGACGCGCGACGCACTGCCTGGATCGGTCGCTGATGCATCCGCCTGCGCGGTCGACCATGCGGGAACCACCATGAAGAGCAGCCAAGCAAGCGCCAGTGCGCTCGGCCCGCCCCACCAGAGCCGCGGCAGGGTGAAGGGCAGCGCACGGCGCCACAGGTGAACCAGTCCGCGCTCATTGGCCAGGTGCATGGCATCCTGCACGGCGGCCTGCGCAAAGGGATCCTGGCGATCACGCACGGCAAGCGCCGTCGACAAGCGGTCCTTGAGATCAAGCTGGGCATCGATCACGCTGGCCATGGCCACGGGCGACGGCGTGTTGTCGCGCATGACGAGTGCGGCGATGCCCGCTCCCACAAGGGCCGCCACGCTTGCGAGCGCCATCCACTGCGGATCGCCTGCTGCGTCCCAACGATCGCCCACGATCTTGGCCACGGCGACCCACACGATCGGCAATCCGCTTGCCACAAGCAGCGCCCACAGGAATGCGCGGGCCCACGCCTGCACGGCGTAGCGACCTTGGCAGCGACGGACGATGCGTTCGATCAGATCCATGGCAGTACGCTCCTCTACGGAAGGATACCCCTCGATGATCACAACGCGAGCCATCGCCTTGATGTTTGTCGCGCTTGCCGCACTCGGCGTGCCGCGCGCCGACGCGCAGGTCGACAACGACCTGCAGCGTCAGGTCGATGCCCTCAAGGAGCAGGTGCGCCGCAAGGACATCGATGTGCAGGTCCTGGCCGCCAAGGTCACCGAACTCGAAGCCAAGCTCGCCGACTGCGAACGCAAGGGTGAACCCTCTGTTCCAGCAGAGCCAGAGCCTGCGCCGGAGCCTGCGCCAGCCACACCCGCTGCGCCTGCTGCACCCGATCCCCTGGAGCCATTTCCGGCCGATCCTCTCATGCCACCAACTCAGCCCACGCCGGGGGTGCCCAGCGAACCTGAGCCCGTGAACGATGCAGCTGCGGCGGACTTTGCCTCGCCGGAGGCGATGCTCAATGCCGTGCGGATCCGACTGCGCGAAGACTTCGGCGCGCGCGCGGGCTCAAGCGATCCCAAGGAGCGTTCGGCGTACCAGCGCGAACTCAAGCCATGGACCGCCGCCACCGCTCGCTCCATGCGGCGCGAGGTCACCTGGTCTGTGCGCTTGGTCGAGGCCATGTCGGCGCGCAGCGGTCGCGTCCTCATCCAAGCCGTCGTCGTCGACGATGCAGGGCACGAATTCGGGCCGTGCACGATCGAACTCACCGGTGCTGCGGCCAAGTCGTGGCGCGGCGTGGCCATTGCCGGCCGTCGCGCAACCCTGCGCGGGCTCGCAACACTCGAGCTGACGATCGATCTTGACCAGCAGGAGGCTCGTCCCTTCCGCAACGACCGCTTCATCGGACCGTGTCTGGAAGGCCGCGTGATCGTGACCCAAGCGGTGCTCGGCACCTGAAAGGACCGGCCCTATGGACCAGCATGACCACGTCTGCGTCTGCTTCAAGGTGAGCCTGCACAAACTCACGACCTACATGGAGCGCGAGCAGCCGACCGTGCCCAGCCAACTCAACCAGTGCCTGCAGGCCGGCACAGGCTGCGGTTGGTGCGTGCCGTTTCTGTGCCGTCTTCATGCCCAGCACACGGCGGGACAGCAGCCTGACCTGGCCATCTCGCCCGAGGAGTACGTGGCCAAGCGCTCGGCCTACAAGACTGCCGGCAAGATCCATCAGGGCGACGAAGCCTCGGACGCGGTTGCCTGGCAACGCGGCTAGTATTGAGACTCGTTCTCAACACGAGCCGCGCGTGACGACTCCCACCCCGCCCATCCGCATTCCGCTGACCCAGCTCGCCCCCGGGCGCCGGGCCACCGTGGAGTGCTCGGCGCTCGATGCACTGCCAGAAGGCGACAGGTGCCTGCTGACAGCGATGGGACTGGGCGAACGCTGCGAGGTCCGGCTCTGCCGAAGCGGCCACGCGTGCATCGTCCAGGTGGATACCACCCGGCTGGGCATCGACGAGCAGGTTGCCGCGCGGATCATGGTCACGCCGATCGACGACGCGTCATGAGCAGGCCAGAGCTCGCGACGATCGCCCTCGTCGGCAATCCGAACACAGGCAAGACCACGCTCTTCAACGCGCTCTGTGGAGCTCGTGCGCGCACGGCAAACTTCCCCGGCAGCACCGTCGATCATCATCTGGGCCAGTGCACGATCGCCGGTGCGCCGCTCGAGGTGATCGACCTGCCTGGCATCTATTCGCTCGCGCTCGACCTACCCGAGAGCGTGCTGTGTGCCGAGTGCATCGACGGCCGCCTCGGCACCGTGCCCGAGGCCGTGGTGCTGGTGCTCGATGCCACCAACCTGGTGCGCAACCTGCAGTTCGCCAGCACGGTGCTGCGACGCGGCCTGCCCTGCGTGGTCGCACTCACGATGACCGACGCCGCGCGCGGTGCAGGGCTGGTGCTCGATCCATCATCGCTCGCGCGGGATCTGGGCGTGCCGGTGATCGAGGCGAGCGGCCGGACCGGCATCGGCCTGACTGCGCTCGCGACCGCTGCCCACGACATGGCCACGCGACAGGCGCCGCCAATGCCCGCCGCACCCTGCCCCGCGGCGGAACCGGGAACCGCAGCGTGCGCCGACTGGGCGGCGGGCGTGTTCGAGCGAGCAGGTGGCCGCACCATGCGCGCCTCGGCAGATCCGCTCACGGAGCGACTCGATCGCGCGTTCACCCATCCCGTCGGCGGCATCGCGGCCTTCGCGCTGACGATGGGCCTGCTCTTCACCTCGATCTTCTGGCTTGCGAGCTATCCGATGGATGCGCTCGATGCCGTCTTCGGCTGGCTCGCCGGAGTGGTCCACGATGTGTTGCCAGCCGGTCTCATCGCCGATCTCATTGCCGATGGCGTCGTCAGCGGCATCGGCGCGACGGTCGTCTTCCTGCCCCAGATCGCGCTGCTCTTCTTCCTGCTCGCACTGCTCGAGGACACCGGCTACCTCGCGCGCGCTGCGCTCTCGCTCGATCGCACCATGCGGCGCTTCGGCCTGCCGGGCCAGGCGTTCCTGCCGCTGCTCTCGAGTCACGCGTGCGCGCTGCCGGGCATCATGAGCACGCGGCTCATCCCGGGGCGGCGCGACCGGCTCGCCACAATCCTCTGCGCGCCGTTCATGAGCTGCACCGCGCGCATTCCCGTCTATGTGCTGCTCTGCGGCCTGCTCTTCGCGGGCGAGCCGTGGAAGGCCGGCCTCGCGTTCGTGGGCTGCTATGCCCTCGGCATCCTTGCGGGGCTTGGCACCGCGTGGCTGCTACGGCGCACCATCCTCGCCGGCGATGGTCGTGCGATGGTCATGGAGCTGCCGCCCTATCGCCGCCCGAGCCTGCGCACCGCGTTCCATGTGGCGCGCGATCGATCGCAGCTCTTCCTGCGCAACGCCGCCACCGTGATCCTGGCGATCAGCGTGGTGATGTGGTGGCTCAGTGCCTTTCCCAAGGTCCAACCATCCCGTGAATCGGTTGCGCTGCGCAACGTGGCCAACGCGTCAATCGCCGCAGGCGACGAGGCCCGCGCGGCGGAACTGATGGCGTCCGCCGAGGCATTGGATGCGCAGACCCAGGCGCGCGGCAGCTTCGCCGCACGCGTGGGCGATCTCGTGCAGCCTGCCTTCGAGCCGCTGGGACTGGATCGACAGCTCACGA
>VGXJ01000032.1 GCA_016873375.1 Phycisphaerae bacterium | reverse complement strand
GGGAGCTCTTGAAACAGCAGGTTCCGCCCGGAACCCCCAAGCCGCCGGACGAGATGCTGCAGCCGGGGTCGCTCGTCTTCACCCCCACGACCGAAGCGGTGCCGACCGATGATGCGAGCCAGTGGTGGCGATGGGTGAGCGGCGCCGAATGGCGACATCCTGAAGGCCCCGGCTCATCGATCGATGGCAAGGGAAATCATCCCGTGGTGCAGGTGGCGTTCGAGGATGCGCAGGCCTATGCAGCGTGGGCCGGCAAGCGACTGCCGACGGAGGCCGAGTGGGAGTACGCCGCACGCGGCGGCCTCGATGGTGCGCCATTCGTCTGGGGGCACGAGCCGCTCGATGCCACGCGGTGCAACGTCTGGCAAGGCGAGTTCCCCTACCGCAACACGCGCGAGGATGGCTTCGTCACGACCGCACCCGTGGGCTCGTACGCGCCCAACGGATTCGGCCTGGTCGACATGGCCGGCAACGTGTGGGAGTGGTGCAGCGATCAGTACGCGCCGAGCGAGTACGCCGAGCGCGTGCGCGCTTCGGGCGGCGGCGGGGTGATCACCTGCCCGAGCGGCCCGGGCACCACGCGCGACCCACGCAATCCCTACTCAAGCGAAAGTCGCGTGCACCGCGGCGGATCGTTCCTGTGCAATCCGTCGTACTGCTCGAGCTACAGGCCGAGCGCGCGGATGGCCTGCACCGCCGACTCGTCGCTGCAGCACCTTGGGTTCCGCTGCGTGCGGGATGCCCCCGCGCGGTGAGGTCAACCACACTCCCGGCGCGGCATGATCCCTCGCCTGCCGGCCGGCGCGCGATCTACACTCGCCTCATGATCCAACGCTTTGGCATCGTTGCTTTCGCGCTCGCCCTTGCTGCCGGGTGCGAACGATCGAACCGGATCGCGGTGATCTTTGACGAGACTGGTTCGCAAGCCGCGCTCGGCACGCCCGCGTGGAAGGGCGCGCAACTCGCGCTGCAGTCATTCCCGCCGGCGTGGGCGCTGGAGCAGGACATCGCGTGGGCGCCGGACGATCCCGCAAGCCTCAGCATGAGCAAGGACTGGTCGACCTCGAGCAACGGTGGGTTCGCCCGCGTCTTCAGGCGATGGAAGTCAGCGGCAGTCGATCGCGCCGACTCGCGCTCGAGCACCTCCACCGCAGCGGTCGTGGGTGAGCGGCTGCGCCGCGAGGGAGCGTCGATCGCGCTTGGGTTCACCGACTCGGACATCGCAGCTGCCGGCATGCGCGCGTTTCTCTCTGCCAATGCCAAGGATCCGGCGTGCGCGGCGCCGTTCGTGATCGTGGGCGCGACCGATCCGAAACTGCCTGAACTGGGGCATTGGCCCGAGAGCACCTTCCTAGCCTGCTTCACCGACGATGCGCAGGCCGTGGCGGCAGCGCAGTACATGGTCGAGCGCTGGGGCAAGCGCGTGATCGTGGTGATCGACCCGAACTACGACTACACACGCACGATCGGCGACTTCGTGGAGAAGGCCGTGCCGGCCCTTGGCGGCACCGTCAGGCTAGCGGTCAGCGCCCGATCCACGCAGCTCAAGCAACAGCTTGAGGCTGCGGCCGACAAGGGCGTCGATGCGGTGTTCCTGGCGCTCGAACCGGATCTGGTCCCGACGGTGCTGCCGATCGTGCGCTCGGCGCTCCCCGGCGTGCGCTGCATGGGTGGCGATGGACTCGACTTCACCGGGCTCGACACGCTGCTTGATGGTGCGACCGATGGCGTGGCGTTCTGTGCCCATGCCTGGTTTGGCGAAGGCGCCAGCGAGGCGGCGCACCGCTTCGCGCAGGACTACACGGCAGCCTTTGGCGAGGCCCCCACCGGGTTTTCAGCGCTCGGCTACGACGCAGCAATGCTCGTGAAGTTCGCGCACGCGCGCGCGCCCAAGGTGTACACGGGCGGCTCGACATCGGGTCCTCGCCCGCCGGGCTGTGCCGCCACGATGACGGCTGAACTCGCTTCGATTCGCGGCTATCCCGGCGTGAGCGGCACGATCTCCTACGCCGACGGCCCGATCCCCGAGAAGGATGTGTGGATCGTGGAGCTCAAGAAGGGCC
The DNA here is from genome assembly GCA_016873375.1 of Phycisphaerae bacterium. Taxonomy (GTDB): domain Bacteria; phylum Planctomycetota; class Phycisphaerae; order Phycisphaerales; family SM1A02; genus SYIB01. Next base: position 9,401 of record VGXJ01000032.1, on the reverse strand, counting down.
AGCGCACCTTGGGTGCTGCGATCCGCCCCGATCGCCGCAAGGCGCATTGAGTCACCCCCTCGCGCAGCGAGCGCAGGCTGGATCCACGCACGGCTCGACATGGGCCGTGGCCGTGCCAGGCAGGAGCGATTCCAGCTCATCCTCGGCGTGCTTGGCGATCGCGTGCGCCGTAGAGATGTCGAGCGACGCGGGCAGTTGCACATGGAAATCGATCCAGTGCTCGCGTCCCACATGACGGTGACGGATCTTGTGGAACGAACACAGCCGGTCGGCACCCGACTGCGCTTGCGTGCGCCGCGTGAGCACCTCCTGGATCAGGCGAGCCTCGGCTGCATCGCTCTCATCAAGCAGCAAGCCGAGCGCCTCGCGCACCAGCCGGATGCCCGCGATCAGCGCGCCGATCCCCAGCGCGATGGCACCGATCGAGTCCCACATGGGCTGCCCCGTAAGCTTGACCAACACGAGTGCAGCGATGCCGATGAGCGTCGATCCGGCATCCGTGAGCAGGTGCACGCCACCCGCGCGCAGCACGATCGACCCATGCCGGGCACCGCGCCGCATCAGCCACGCACCCATGAGCGCATTGGCTACGGCAGTCCCCCCTGCGAGCCAGAGGCCACGGCCGATCATGCCGGTCTCGAGCGTCGGCACGAACAGCCCTTCGACACCTCGTATCCCAATGGCCGCTGCGGCGAGCAGCACCATGCCCCCTTCAAAGGCGGCGGTCACGAACTCGATGCGTCCATGTCCGTAGGGGTGCGTCTTGTCGGCTGGCCGCGCCGCCCACGCCAGGCTGGCCAGGGCCATGCCACCCGCGATCACATTCACGATGCTCTCCACGGCGTCCGACCAGAGAGCGGTCGATCGCGTGAACCACCACGCGGTGGCCTTCACGCCAAGGATGATGATCGCGAGCGCAAAGGCCCACGCCGCGAGCGTGCGCTCGTGGCGGCGGGTGCTCGCCGGGCCGATGTCGTGCCGTCCCATGAGGTGCGTTGTACCGCCTCGATCCCGGGTCTGTCTTCCAATGGATCGACGCCACATGCCCATGCCGGAGCGCAGAGGGGTTCTACACTGCCGCCGTGCCAGATCACCGTTCAGCACCCATCGTTGGCGCCGTTGAGCTGGGTGGCACGAAGATCATCGCGGCGATCGGCTCAGGGCCTGGTGCGGGCATCCTCGGACGCGAGCGATTCGCCACGGGGGATGACCCGGCGCAGGTGCTCGCGCAGGTCACGTCATGGATGCGCGCCGCTTCGAATCGCGTAGGCCAGATCACGGCGATCGGCATCGCGTCGTTCGGCCCGCTTGATCTGGATCCCAGGTCGTCGACGCACGGCTTCATCACGACGACACCAAAGCGCGGTTGGGCGCGCACGGATCTGCTTGCGCCCTTCCGCCGCGCGTTTCCAGGCCTGCCGATCGCGCTCGACACCGATGTGAACGGTGCAGCGCTCGGGGAAGGTCGCTGGGGCGCAGGGCAAGGCCTCGATGACTTCGTCTACATCACGGTGGGGACGGGCATCGGTGGCGGCGCAATCGTGCGCGGCAAGCCCGTGCATGGGCTCGTGCATCCTGAAATGGGCCACATTCCGATGCCGCGCGCCGCCGGTGATGACTTCGCAGGTGCATGCGCGATCCATGGTCGATGCTGGGAAGGTCTGTGCGCGGGCCCCGCCATTGCTGCGCGTGCAGGGCGCCCCGCAGAAGAGTTGGCAGCCGATGATCCCGTTTGGGACGCAGTGACTGAATCCATGGGTCACGCCCTCGCCACGCTCACGCTGGTGCTGTCGCCACGGCGCATCATCATCGGCGGCAGCGTGCGCAAGGCCGGCCAGCTGGGGCAGGATGCCTTCTTCGAGCGATGCCGCTCGCACCTCAAGCGCACGCTCGCGGGCTACGTCGACTCGCCCGCGCTCAGGGACGAGGGACTTCGGTCGTTCGTGGTGCCGCCCGTGCTCGGTGACGATGCAGGGCTGTGCGGCGCGATGGCGATGGCGCAGAATTCCTGAAGGCGGTTGTCCAATGGCGAATCTGGGCAACAATCATCGGTACGATCACTCCGAGAGACGCTGACCATGACCACCCTCAGCACATCGACCGTGGCGACCATCGCACTCGGCCTCGCCAGTGCCGCGCACGCCCAGCACGGACCGTGGACAACCGCCGTGTCGACCGCACCAGGAGTGCAGTACCGCACCTTCCAGAGCCCAAACGCCGACGCCACGGTGAGTTTCCACGCGTGGCTGCCGCCGCAGTACACCTCGGCACCCACAGCGCGATTCCCCGTCCTCTACTGGTTGCATGGTTCCAGCAGCCCTATCGCAGGGATTCCCACGGTCAGCTCGTGGTTCAGCACGGCCATGGCGCAGGGCAAGATCCCGCCCATGATCATCATCTTCCCCAATGGGATGGGTGCGAGCATGTGGTGCGACACGAAGGATGGCGACTACCTGATGGAGACGGTTGTCATCGATGACCTGATCCCGCATGTCGATGCCACCTTCCGCACGATCGCGGAACGCCGTGGCCGCATTCTTGAGGGCTTCAGCATGGGTGGCTCGGGTACCGGGCGGCTGGGGCTGCGCCGACCTGATTTATTCGCGGGCATCTCGATGCTCGGGGCGGGGCCGATGCAACTTGACTTCATGACTGCGCCGCTGGGCACCGATGTGCCGCCTCGCAACCGTGCGGCCATCTTCGAGGGCGTCTGGGGCAGCGACCCTGACTACTACCTCGAGCAGCATCCTTGGACGATCGCGCAGCGACGCGCACAGGTGCACATCACGCAACGCACCCAGATCCGGCTCGGGACGGGCGCACTCGATGCCATGCTTCCACCTGTCGTCGATTTCCATGTGCTTCTCAATGCTCTTTCCGTGCCTCACGAGCACATCGTGATACCGGGTGTGGCACACAATCTTGCACTCACCTTGCAGGGCCTGGGTGAGGCGGGTTGGGACTTCTACCACCGCGCACTTGCCACCCCGTGCATGGAACCGTCCGATGTCGATTGCAGCGGCATGGTCGATGGCTTTGACCTCGGCGTGCTGCTCGGGGCTTGGGGCCCCGGTGACGGCGCAGCCGACATCAACGGCGATCGGATGATCGATGGCATAGACCTTGCACTGATGGTCGCGGCGTGGGGCCCTGCCAACTGACAGAGATCGGCTGGCGCGCCGCCAGATGACGCATCAACATCGCTGATCAGGCCCCGAAGTCGCCCTTGGTCAGCTCCCCGTCATCATTGCGATCAAGGCGATCGAATTGCGGATGGAGATTCTCGGGAACCTCGTCCTTCGTGATCGTGCCATCGTCGTTCGCATCGAACTGCTTCGCCAGTCGTTCGAACATTGCACCACGAGCACCGCCGGCACCGAGCCCCCGCCGCGGCGTGCTGCCCGGTTCGAGGTCGCCCGGCCGCATGGGATCCTCGTCCTCGAGGTAGTACTCGATGTACCCCAGCATCATTTCGTCGACGGTCTGCGGACCCCAACGCACGGTCTTGGTCGGATCGGGATTCGCTGGGTTTCCGGCGCTGTTGTCGTACCAGGCGGTGCCATGGAGCGTGGCGCCGCGCTCCACGGCCAAGGGCTCGCTCAGTTCGTATCGCAGCTGCCAGTTGAAGTCGTACGCGGGGATGTCGAGCAGCATCTGACGGCCACCACCATTGGCCGACTCAAGTTCGTAGCGATACGCCTTGCCACGCACGTGCATGTGCGGCATGAAGGCCAGCACCTTGGCGTTGGCAGGAATGCGCACCTGGCCAGCCTCGCGGTGGTGATCCGCACCGGGCGGGATGGAAATGCGCACATTCGAGATGGCTGCCGTACGGACCACATGCTTGGGGGCCTTGTCGGTGAACACCACGCCGAGCCGCATCTGGTCGCTCGTCGCCTTGCCGTTGGGCGTGTAGTGGATCTGGAAGAGCAGCGACGATCCAGCCTGCAACCGGCGAGCAAAGCCATCATCGAGAACATAGTGATCATTGCCGGGGACGTAGGCGGCCCAGTAGCCGCCGGATTCATCCGCACCAAGCCGACGGCGAGTCCGCGGGTCCTTGGCGGCGGCCGCATCGAGGGCGAACACCAAGACATGGTGGACGACCGATGGATCGGTCGGCACGATCTGCACCGCCTTCACCCATCGATCCGTGGTGAGGTTGGTGGGAACCACGACCGTCTGGTACGCCATGAACCCGTCGGCCTTGATCGCGATCGGTTCAGGCAACTGGTAGATCGCATCGGGCGTGCCGATGCGCCATGCGCTGTCGACAAAGGCACGCGGTGCAGGCAGCTCGGCACGATCGCCCTCGGGCTTGCCCGCGTCGATCCACGCGACGATCGCCTGCTTTTCGGCGCTGCTGAGCGAACGGTCGTTGGACCAGGGGCTTGGCTTCGTGGCCCCATCGGCACCGTGCATGGGCGCCGCGAACCATGGCGGCATGGTGCCTTCTTGCGTGACCGCACGGATCATGCTGGCCCGCCTCGACACGGCCTCGAAGGAATCGAGCGCGAACGGCCCGACGCCGCCCGCGCGATGGCACTCGACGCAGTTGTTCTGGATGATGCGCGCGATGTCGCGCGCGTAGGTCACGGCCGGGCTGGTAGCAACAGCCGAGGTGGACGACACCTGCTTCGGCTCAATCGCGCACCCCGGCGACGCGAGCGCCGCGATCCCGGGTGCCTTCCCGGCGATCGAGGCCTCGAGCGCGGATTCGAGCAGGCGCTGCCGCGGCGCATCGAGCGTGAAGTCGACGCCGTACTGGTCACTGACCGGGCCGCGATAGACCAGCGTGTTGCCGGCATCGACCACGAAGACCTCGGTCGTGGTGCGAGCCCCGAGCGCGGCCGCAACCGCCCCATCGCGATCATTGAGATAGAGCCCCTTGAACCCGAGGTCCGCCACCTGCTTGCGCATCACCTCGGTCGAGTCGAGCCCACTGACATTGACATGCACGAACTTCACGCCGCGATCGGAAAACGCCGACTCGATGCGCGCAAGCGATGGACCGAACTTGCGGCAGAGCGGACAGGTCACGCTGGTGAGCGCAATGACGGTGAGTCGCTCGCCGCGGCCAGAGCGCCACGAACGCTGCGCGCCATCGAGATCCACGCCGATCGCGTCGGCCACATAGCGACCGATGCCCATGGCACGGGCATCGACCGGTGCCGGCGGAGCCAAGGGGCTGGGCGCGTCCAACGGCGTCATGCCGAGCGATCCCAGTCCACCCAACACCACAGCCAGGGTCATGACTCTGGCTGCATGACCGGTGGACGGTTGCACCTCGTACGAACACGCCGAATTCCTGTGAAGCATGATGTGCGACTGATTGCCGCTCCGCTGCCGGCCCGGACACCAGAATCCAGAATCGAGATCACGCCGAGCAAGGATCACACGATCCTCCTGCGCCCGGACAGCAGGGCGCCGTGCGATCCAGAGCGGTACCTGCAGCGCGGGGGCGTTCAGCGTGGGTCATGGAACCACCACGCTAGCGTGATTTAGGCCGGCTTCGCCGGGTCGTCGATGCCGACCGCTTGCGGCTTCCATGCTTGCGGAACACGGCCTTGGATTCGGCGCGTGCCTGCGGCGTGGCACGAAGCGCAAAGAGCGCCTTCTGTGCTGAGCGGTACGCCGTGGAGTGATCGACGATGGGCTGTGGATACTGCTCTCCCATGCGGCAGCCCACCATCTGCTGAAGCAAGCCCGGCATCAGCGCGGGTTCGGCGAGGAACTCATCGGGCACTGGCTTGAGTTCGGGCACCCATCTGCGGATGAAGATGCCGGTGGGATCGTGGTCCTCGACTTGCTTGCGCGGCGAGTAGATCCGAAGCGTGTTGATGCCCGTGGTGCCTGACTGCATCTGCACCTGCGAATAGTGGATCCCCGGTTCGTAGTCGAGGAACTGCCGACCGAGCCACGGCGCGAAGGTCCGCCAGTCCAGCCACAGATGATGGCTGGCGAAACTCACCAGCATCGCCCGCATGCGGAAGTTGATCCACCCGGTCTGGACCAGCGCACGCATGCACGCGTCGACCATGGGGTAGCCGGTACGCCCCTCTTGCCAGGCTGCGAGCCGCTGAGCCGCAAGCATGGGCTCCATGCCTGTCCGCAGCGACTCGGTGCACGGCATCATGCAACGGTGCTCGATCGCCGGCTCGTCCTCGAGCTTCTGCATGAAGTGACAGTGCCACGCCAAGCGCGACATGAAGCTGCGCACCGAGCCGCGCCAAGCGCGGAGTTCAGCCCTCGCTTCAACTTCCTCGCCAAGTTGACCAAGCCGCCTCGAGGCACCCTGCCATGCGCGGCGCACGCTCATCGTGCCCCACGCCAAGTGGGGCGAGAGCCGGGAGCACGACTCCCACGCCTCGACCGGTGAACCCATGGTCCGCTGGTAGTCGCGGCCGCGCTGAAGCAGGAACGAGTTCAGGCACGCCGCTGCATGCGAGGCTCCGCCGCACTGCCTGTGCGCCATGCGCATGTCAGGGCCCAGCCCAAGCGACGACGAACAGCCAGGCTCATTCGAAGCAATCGTCGACGCATCGGGAGAACGCAGCATGGTGGGCGGCGCATGGCGAGGTCGCTTCATGAACTCCTGCCAACGCGCCGACCATCCATCTCGACCGGGATTTGGGCGAAGGACGCCGTTTTGCGCCCACTCACGAAAGGCAATGCCACGCTGCCTGCACCACCGTGCCACGGCACGGTCGCGCGCAAAGGTGATCGCGTTGCCGGTTTCCTCGTGAGCGAGCACCGATTCAATCGATTCGACCGCATCCAGCTGGGCAAGCACATCGACCACTTCGCCGACCCGCCGCACGAGCCGGCCTCCGATCGCCTCGATGGCTCGCTCGAACTCATCGAGCGACTCGTCCACGAAGGCGAGGTGGGTGGCATCAGCATCGGGTGCCGTCCAGACGCTCGGCTCGTGGAGGTGCAGCGCGATCATGGCACCGCCTGCCTCGCACAGCCTGCCCGCCTCGGCGAGCGGAGCATGGTCATCCAGACGCAGGTCGCGTTTGAGCCAGACGACGTGCATGGTCAGTGGCGACGGGAACGGTCGCCCATGCCACTCGACCGTGCTACGGTCGGCGTGCCCGGCGCGGACTCTTGCGGGCCGCGCCTTCTGCACGCGTCGGAGCAGTAACGAACACCCTCCCAGTCACGCTCCCACTTCTTGCGCCATGTGAAGGGCCTATGGCACGACACGCAGACCTTGGGCGGTGGGACAGGTCGTCGCTGGATGGGGGGCATGATCAAACGCTTCTGGGAAAGAACATTGCCGCAGGAAGAAACTCGCAAATCGAACATTAGGCAGGTGAACCTACGGACACGCCAAGAAGTCCCTCGGGCCGTTTGGTGCTCGGCACACATCGATGCCGGAACCCCGCGGGACCATGTGCCTTGGCAGCAAGGCTCTAGAAGACGCAAGTGGGCTTCGATCCACGACATCAATTTCCGGTAGCCTTTCCGCTCCATGGTCACGCCGAGCCGGGCTCTGCAGAACCACATCCGCTCTGGTCAACTGAAGACATCTACGGAAAGGACACGTCATGAGCAACCTCACCAAGCACATCGAGGGACAGTTGGATCGTTGGTTCGCAGCCCTGAAGAGCTGCAATCCCGCCAAGGTGACGGATCTGTACGCAAAGGATGCGATCCTGCTGTCGACGCTGAAGGGTGATGTCAAGAAGGGACATGGCAAGATCCACGCGTACTTCAAGGGCGCGTTCCTGCCCAAGCATCCCATCGGCAAGGTGGTGGAAGGCCACACGCGGGTCATCGGTGGCACCGCCGTGAATTCCGGTCTCTACAGCTTCAAGATCGATGGCAAGGATGGCAAGCGCATCACGGTGCAGGCGCGCTACACCTTCGTCTACCAGTGGCTGGGGAACGACTGGAAAATCGTGGAGCATCACTCCTCGCTGAATCCTGAAGGCTGAGCCGGGGGCAGTGCCCTTCCCCGGCCCGGTTCGCCGGGTCGCCGACCATGACCAGCTGCCCTGGGCGAAGGACCCTCGGTGCGGCGACCGTTGTGATGAGAGCCGAGCACAACGCGGCAGCGGACGGATGGACATTCATGCCCGATGCGCGTTGCGAAGAACATTTCGATCGGCCTGAGGTCGTCAGGTTGGTGGGTACCGGCCCGATCCTGCCTGGGTGTCCTGCAAGGAGTCTTCCGCATCAATCACGATCGCAGATGCAGTGACGTTTCGCGCCGCTCGCCGGCCAAGTCGGCGCTTCGGCGCCACGCTTACACACGCTCGAAGTTCACGACCTCGTCACGGAAGACCTGCTGCATCTGAGGAGTGATCGACGCCTTCGTGCGCTGCACCGCCAAAGACAGGTCTTCGCGCGTGACGACTGCGGCCTGATCGGCCTTTGCGCCCGTACCCTTCCGCGCACGCGCGAACGCATCGGCGGCTGCGCGCTGGGCCGCCAGATCGATGTCACCGGGCGTGAACCCGCCGCACTGCTCCGCCAACTCCGAGGCAGAGACGCCAGGCCCGAGTTGCATCGACGCGATCGCACGCTCCCACAGTGCCGTCAAGGCAGCCGCATCCGGTGGCCCGATGCCGATCAAAAGGTCGAAGCGACCGGGCCGCATGACCGCAGGGTCAATAGCACCGATGAAGTTCGTCGCGCAGATCAGCAGCTTGCCGGGGCGCTGCCGCAGGTCGGGGATGGACTTGAGCAGCTGGTTCACCACGCCCACCGATGCGGGGCGGCTTTCGCGGGCGGGTGCGATTTCATCGAACTCATCGATGAAGATGACCACACGATCCAGCTGGCCGAGTTCCGTGAGCGCCTCGCGCAACTCGTTCGCAAGCGTCCCATCCGTCGAGGACATCTTGGAGGGCAGCAACTCCACGAAGGGCCAGCCCAGACGCCCGGCGACGGCGCGCGCGAAGGTGGTCTTGCCGGTGCCCGGCGGGCCGAACATCATCACTGTGGCCGGTGCCCGCAGGCCGATGCGCTCGGCGAGCGTCGGGTCCGACAGCGGCGCCACGATCCGGCCATCGATCAGGGCCTTCTCGCGCTCCATGCCAGCCGCCTTGTTCCAGAGATCGCCGTCGAGGATCTGCCCACCCCATTTGTCGATGGTGCGTATGTCGCCGGGCTCAAGGGACAGGAACTTCTCATAGAGCATCATGCCCGGGTTGGCGACGAAGCCGCGGTTGAGAAGCGCCTGTTCCCCGACCTGGCCTGGACCAAGCAGCGCGCAAATCTTGCGTACACCTTGGTGCAGCAGCCGCTCCTCAAGCCGACGGGCGAGCGCGGATCCGATGCCGCGCTTGCGCCACTGCGGTGCGATGGCAAACACCTGGGTCCATGCGCGATCACCGGCCACTCGGGCGCTTGCCACACCAACGACAGCACCACCTGCAAGCGCGACAACG
>VGXJ01000031.1 GCA_016873375.1 Phycisphaerae bacterium | reverse complement strand
TCGGTCCTCGCCGCCTGCGTGCGCGTCGCACCCGTGGTCAAGATCCAAAGTGCCTGTTACGAACGCTTCGGCGTCGATGGCATGAAGGCGCTTGCCGCCACGCTCGCGTCGGCCCGCGAGCAAGGGTACGAGGTGATCCTCGATGCCAAGCGCGGCGACATCGGCATCAGCGCCGAGCACTACGCCGCGGCGGCGTTCGAGGCTGCGCAGGCCGATTGGGTCACCGTGAACGCCTATCTGGGCGCCGATGGCCTGGCTCCCTTCGTGAAGCATGACCACGGGGCATTCGCCCTTGTGCGAACCAGCAATCCCGGCGGCGATGCGCTGCAGTCTCTGCGCTTGGGCGACGGCCGCTCGGTGGCCGAAGCCGTGGCCGACTTGGTTGCCGAGGCAGGCAAGGCCACGCTCGGCGGTACGGGCTACAGCTCGCTCGGTGCCGTCGTGGGTGCCACCAAGCCCGCCGACGCCGCACGACTCCGCGGTCGCATGCCGCACACGCTGTTCCTGGTTCCAGGCTACGGCGCACAGGGCGGAGGGATCGCTGACATCAAGCCTTGCTTCAACGCCGATGGACGCGGCGCGATCATCACCGCCAGCCGCAGCATCATTTACGCCTTCTCGAACGACGATCATGACTGGGCAGGCGCCATCCGTCGCGCAGCCGAGTCCACCCACCGCGAACTCGCTGAAGGGCTTCGCGCATGAACCTCCCCCGGCTCCTGATCGGCGTCTTCATCGTGGCGCTGGTCTCGCTGCCGCTGGCGCTGCGACGCAGTGCGCCCGGCGTGGCGAAGGGCGTGCCGAGCATCGTGGTCATCACGCCTCACAACGAGCAGATCCGACACGAGTTTGGCCGCGCCTTTGCGCGCTGGCATGAGCGCGTGCACGGTTCGCCGGCAGCGGTGGTCTGGAGCACACCGGGGGGCACCAGCGAGATCCGCCGCATGCTCGTGGCGAGCGTCGAGAGCGATCTGCGCGCGGGCAAGCCTGTGGGGGGCGATGCCGACCTCCTCTTCGGCGGCGGCAGCTACGAATTCGACCTCCTGTCGAAACCCGTCAGCGTGTCGGTGGATGGCGAGCAGCGCTCGGCGACCGTGCTCGAACCCGTGGTGCTTCCCGAAGGCTTCCTCAACATGGCCTACGGCGACAACGACATTGCGGGCAACCGGCTCTATGCGCCCGATGGTGCGTGGTACGGCGCCGCGCTCTCGAGCTTCGGGATGGTCTACAACGCACGGCTCCTCGAGCCAATCGGCGTGCCGGCCCCGGCGCGCTGGCAGGACCTGGCCGATCCACGCTTGGCTGGCTGGGTGGCGATGGTCAATCCCTCCCAGTCAGGTTCAGTGGCCACGGCTTTCGAGACGATCCTGCGCCGATGCGGCTGGCAGGACGGCTGGCGCATCCTGCGCCGAGCCGCTGCCAACGCGCGCACCATCGCCGCATCAAGCAGCCGGATACCGGTCGATGTCGCCGATGGCGAAGCCGCGGTCGGCGTCTGCATCGACTTCTACGGTCGCTTCGAAGCCCAGGCCTTGATCGACGATGCGCGACTGGCCGGCAAGGAACCCGATGGCCGACTGGCCTTCGTGGATCCGGTCGGGGAGACCGCGATCGATGCCGACCCCGTGGCCATGCTGCGCGGTGCGCCAAATCCGGAACTCTCTCGCCGCTTCATCGAGTTCTGCATCAGCGACGAGGCGCAGGCCTTGTGGCAACTGCCGCGCGGCTACACGGGCCGCATCGAGGGGCCGGAGCAGTACGAGCTCCGTCGCCTGCCGGCCACGCGCCGCTTCATTGGACGCTTCGTGACCGAGACAATCGATGGCATCGATCCCTTCGCCGTTGCGGCCCCGCTCTCGAAGGATTCGAACATGCGCAGCTTCATCGCCCCGCTCTTCAGTGGCCTGTGCATCGATCACCACAAGCCGCTGCGCACGATGTGGAGGCGAATCATTGATCACCCTGCCTATCCCAAGACCCGGGCCGGCGAGCACGCCGAGCTTGTTCGTGCGGACGATGTCAGCGACCCTGAACTCAAGGCCCTGCTCATCGCTTTCGATGCCATGCCGATCCTTCCTGCCCCCGATGGCACCACCAAGGCGCTCTGGGATCCCACCAATCTGGCCGCCCTGCGTGCCGGCTGGCTCAAGGGCGAGTGGAAGGATGCAGGTCTATGGCCGGCAGGCACCTCGCCCGCGATCGACCTGCGCCGGCGCTGTGCAGCGCTCGTCGCCGAGCAGGCCGGGCTGGTGGGTCAGGCAGCCGCCCGATGACCGCCATGGATCCGCGTCCGGTTCACCTTGATCTGGTACGCGACAGTGCGCTCTCGATCACCTGGGACGATGGTCACGCAAGCCGATTGCCCGTGGCGCTGCTTCGGCGCATGTCGCCCAGCGCCGATCAGCGACAGCTGCGCGAGGAGATGGCCTCGAACCCGCTCACCGTGCTGCCGTCACGAACCTTCGATGCACCGATTCGCGCGGAGTCAATCGAGCTTGTGGGTAACTATGCCCTGCGCATCCGCTTCAGCGATGGCCACGACACCGGCATCTATTCGTGGCGATACCTGCGGAGCCTCGATCCCCAAGGACCGACCGGCTGATGGAGTGGATCCTTGACCCAGCGCTGCCGCGCCCGAGCCGACTCACGCTCCCATCAGGTGCGTGTACGGCGCGCGCCACCGTCGATGGCGTGCGCCTGAGCTCCGGGGTCGCGCACGTGAACAATGTCGAGTATGTGCGATGGGTGGATGAACTCGCAGCGCTCCACGCGCACGAGCTCGGTCACGGACGACTCGCGATGCTCGAGGCAGGCCGCATGTGGTTCGTCGCCCGGCATGAACTCGATTACCGCGCGGAGTGCTTCGCAGGCGATTGCTTGCATGCGGCGACCTGGATCGAACGCGTCGAAGGTGCTCGAGCGTGGCGCCGCACGGCGATCTGGCGAGTGCCGGAACAGACTGTGCTGACTGCACTTACAGCATGGGCGCTGGTGGACCTCACCTCGCGCCGCCCCGTCCCGCTGCGCTCAATCGCCGGTGCCGCGGCGACCGGCTGAGAGAACGACGGACCCACGGCAGGCAAAATTGAAGGTTTGCGGCAGGTGCTGACGAATAACCCAGCGCAGCAAGGATGTGCGCTGCCCAACCAAGCATCTTTCTCCCCTCCGCTCCGCTGACCCGATCCGTTGGGTCAGCGGAGTTTTTCGTTGGCGCACCGAGTTGCCGCCCCGAGTCGCTGCACGGATCATCCACGCATGCTTGCGTTCCTCGTCGCGTTGATCGTCGTTCCGCCGTTCACCGATGCCGCTGATGGCGGCGCTCGCGAGGGCCAGGTCGTGCAGGCCCCGGTGCCCAAGCGCGACCTGCGCATTGCGATCCTGCCCGATCGCACCACTGGCCGCGACTGGGGCCTGCCCTACCTCGATGCCGCAGTCGAGGACCTCAATCGCCTGAAGCCCGACGCCGTCTTCTGCGTCGGTGACCTGATCCAGGGTTACACGCGCCGCCCCGAGGTGTGGCAGTCGCAGATGAACGCGTACCTCAAGCGCGTGAAGGCGCTCAACATGCCGTGGTACCCAACCGCCGGCAACCATGATGTGATCGCCGGCACGCGCGATCCCAGTGACCGACGCTTCGCCGAGCTCTACCGGCGCGAAGTCGGTCCGCTCTGGTACGCGGTCGACCTGGATCGCCTGACGGCCATCGTGCTCTATTCGGATGAAAACCTCGACGATCGTTCGATCACGCTTGGCGATGAGCAGTTCGCCTGGCTCAAGGGCCAGCTGGACCGTGCGAAGGCGCGCAAGGTGCCGTCGATCCTGCTCATGCACCGCCCACTCTGGAGATACCGCGAAGTGGGATGGGACGATCGAGTGCACCCGCTGCTCGCGCCCGCCGGCACGGTCGCCGTGATCGCGGGGCACTTCCACAGCATGCAGCGTGATCCCGACCGCGACGGCGTGCAATACCACATCCTCGGCACCTGCGGCGGCGCGATCGACCAGCACCCGCTGACCGGCCAGCTCCAGCACATCTCGATGCTCGATCTGAAGGATGGTTCGGCCGAGGTCTGGCACCAGTTCGCCGGCGCGACGCTGCCGGGCGACTTCATCGTGGCCGAGGACCAGGAGAGGGCTTTCAAGCTCAAGCGAGACGAGAAGACCGTCGTGATCTCGGGATCGCTGCCCGAACCCGGCTCGAGCGGCCTGCGCGATGCACCCTTGTCGGTCACGATCAGCAACCCGATGGATCTGCCGATCACCGCTCTGGTGCGCTTGCGCGATGGCAGCGGCGAGGAGTGGATCGTGCCCGGCGAGCCCGCGGTCAGCCGCACGCCTCGCGACACGCACAATCAGGCCGTGACCGACCTGCATACGCCGATCACGATCGACCCGGTGACGCCGATCACCATCGCGCCCCGCGCCAAGGCCACAATCCCTCTGACCGTGGATTGCCCAGCGCTCAAGGATCCGCTCAGGGCCCCCGAGGCGGTCGTGGAGCTCTCGTTCACCGACTCGAAGGGCCGCACCGTGCCGGTCGCGGTGCGCCGCCGGCTTCCGATTGCGCGCACGCTGGCCGCCCTCGTGCCCATGCCGCTTGAGGAGTGGGAGTGGACCCCCTACGCCACCGATGACGCACCGCCGACCGTCACGGCCGAGCGATCGGGCGAGTCACTGGTCCTGACCGTGCGGGTGCCGGATGATCGGGTGGCCGAGTCGTTCCCCGCGGCCACCGAGCGCCGCGACCGGGCCACGAATCCCTTGGTCGACGCCCTGGCGATCCGACTGCACGGGACTGGCAAACCGGCCGCGTGGACCTGGGAGCCGTCGACCGCCTCGCTGCTCGGTGCACCGAGTGGACCGACCTTTGAGCGCGTGCCGTCGACCGATGGCTGGGCGGCGCGATGCACGATTCCCGCAGCCCTCATGAAGGGCGTCACCGCGATCAACGTCGGCGTGGCCGACAATGACGACACATTCCATACCCAGTGGAGGTGGCTGTCGCCAAGCGATCTCCCGGCCGCGCTTGACCCGAACCAACGCTGACTCCGCCGCGTCTTTCTGCTATCGTTTCCACCAACCAAGGAGTCCTCCCATGAAGACCACTCTGATCCTGTGCAGCATCCTCGGCGCATCCATGCTGACCGCGTGCGGCGGCGGCGGCTCGTCGGGAACCGTGATCCGTGAAGACCAGAAGCGCAAGCCACCTGCAACCCAGGTCCAGGCACCCGACGATGCCTTCAACGCCAACCGCAAGCTCCAGTCGAGCAGTGGCGCAGCAGGCGTCGAGCCACCGAAGAAGAACTGATCGATCGTCCGCGCGTGCGGGCCGTCGAACCAGTCCAAGCAACGTCAACGCCCTGGCCGCGCGCCGGGGCGTCGTCGTTCATGGGTTGGTGAGGAGGTGTTCCACCGCGTGTACCGCGCGAACCACGACGCGCGCGATCACCGCGATGCATCGACTCGCCTTCAGTTCCCCAGCATCAGGTCCCGCAGGATCTGCAGGCCTTCGGCCAGCTGCGCATCGTTCACGGCGTACGAGATGCGGAAGTGCGTGTCGCGTGCGCTGAAGACACCGCCCGGCACCACGAGGACGCGCCGCTCGAGCGCCTTCTCGCAGAACTGAGTGCCCGTCATGCCGAGCCGTTCCGGCACCGGTACGAAGGCATAGAACGCTCCCTCGGGCTTGGGGACATCGACCACGCCCTCGAAGGCCTTGAGCACCATGTCGCGCCGACGCTCGTACGCCAGGAGCGCTCCCGACAGGTCGCAGCGGTAGGCGTGCGCAGCCGCCACCTGCAGCGGCGTCGGTGCGCACACGTAGGTGTACTGCTGGAGCTTCGTCATCTGCTGGATCAGGTGGATCGGCCCGGCCGAGTAGCCCAGGCGCCAGCCCGTGCAGCCGTAGGTCTTGCCGAAACCGCGGATCACGAGCACATCCTTCGAGAAGCGGGCGGGGCTGGGAGCCTCGGGCATGCCGAAGACGAACTCGTCGTAGATCTCATCGCTCACGAGCTGCAGGTTGCGGCCCTTGCACAGGTCGACGATGTCACGCAGCTCGGCCTCGTTGAGCACGGTGCCGCAGGGATTGCTCGGGCTGCAGATGAGCACGGCCTTCGTGCGCGGCGTCAGACACCGCTCGATGCGGTCCGCCGTCATGCGGAAGTCGGGGTACGTGTCGCACGTCACCGGCACGCTGTTGGTCATGTAGCACAGCTGCGGGTAGTGCAGGAAGAAGGGATCGGGCATCACGAACTCATCGCCCGGATCGAGCAGCGCCATCGCGACCAGGAGCAGCGCGCCGCTCGTGCCCGAGTTGATGAAGAGGCCCAGCGAGCCATCGTTGTGCCAACCAAGGTCGCGCCCCACATGCGCCCACGCTGCCTCGAGCAGTTCCGGCACGCCGACCGTGAGCGAGTAGCCGTTGCGATCGTTGCGGATCGCATCGATCGCGGCCTGCTTCATCGGCTCGGGCACCGGGAAATCCGGCTGGCCGATGCTGAGGTTGATCGGGTTCTGGAGCTTCAGGCCCGACTCGAGGATGCGTCGGATGCCGCTGGGCTGCATGCCGCGGGCGCGATCAGAGATCAGGTGTTCGAGGGCGTGGCTCATGAGGTCTCCGAAACGAAGCGCCCCCGGTGGATGCCGGGGGCGCAGGGAGTCTAGCGATGGGAGCCGGGGCTCACTTCTTCTTAGCAGCAGGCGCGGCGGCCTTGGCCTTCGGATCGGCGGCGGCGGCGGCGGCATCACCTTCCTTGGCCTTCTTCTTGCCGGCGGCGGCCTTGATGCTGCGCACCTTGACCAGGCCGAGCGCGCTGTTCTTCTCCATGCTGAAGCGCTCTTCGGCGCTGAGCTTGGCGATGCGCTCGGTGCGCGTGAGCACATTGCGGTGCTGCGCGAGGGCGCCGGACTTGGTCTTGAGGCTCGGATGGATGCTCATGGTCGTGTTCCTTCAGTCGTTCGTGCTCGGGACTCAGCCCTTGGACTTCTCGTAGTAGCAGTCGCTCAAGTCCGGGTTGCCCGCCTTGGCTGCCTTCCACAGGCGACCGACGGCCTTGACCTCGTTCTTCAGCGCCTCCGCCGCTTGGTCCGACCCGGTCGTGGACGCGGGCAGGACGATCACTTTGGAGAGTCCGGCATTATTGCCGGAAACCTGCCACGCATCAAGCCCCTTGCTGCGCAGGAACGCCGTGAGCTCCCCCGCTGGTGCGGCTGCACCCGTCATGACCACCAGATAATTCAGGCCAGCCTTGCGTGGATCGCCGCCCGCAGCTGCAGGGAGCGGTGGCTTTGCTTGAGATAACGCGGGCGTGGACGCAGACGCGCCGTTCGCTGAAGGACGAGATGGCACCGTCGCGCTTGGTGCTGGCGTGGTCCTCACGCCTGCCCCGCCATCCGTCGATGCAACGCCGCGCAGCAGCACGATGCCAACGACCACCACCGCCACCGCGACCAGCACGCCAAGGATCGCCCACGCCTTCCATGGACGACGAGGTTCGATGGCCCCGCTGCCGAGCGAGAAACCCGCGCCCGACGGACGGCTCGGTGTGGGATCACCCACGCCCTTGCGCATGAGTTCGTACAGGGTCGCTTTGCCACGGCGCTGCATGGTGGGATCGTAGCGATTCAGGCTTTCCTGACGAGGCCCATCGCCACGGCCTGTGCCATGGCCAACCCCCCTGCGTGGGTGAGCGACAGGTGCAGGCGCACCACGCCCCGTTCAGAGGCCGTTTGAGCCACCGCGCCCGTCAGGCTGACCCCGGGCGCACCGAGGACATCATGGCTGACCTCGATCTCGGTCCAGCTCATGCCATCCCGCATGCCGGTCCCAAGCGCCTTGAGTACGGCCTCCTTGGCGGCGTAGCGGGCGGCGAGCCGCTCGATGCGGTTGCGCGAGCGAGCGCAATAGGCCTGTTCCGCCGCGGTGTAGACGCGGTCCAGGAACGCCTGCTCGTGATCGCCCAGCATGCGCTCGATGCGCGCGCAGTCGACCAGGTCGATGCCGATCCCGATCACCTCATGCATGCGCTGCTCCTCGCGCGGCCACGGAGCGATCGAGCCATCGATCGAGCGTGGAGCGGATGCCGGTCGGCGCGTCGGCCCAACCGCGAGCATCGATGACGGGGTGCGCCCTGAAGCCGATGGTGGCGAGCGTGGCGGCCAAGGCCAGCGCATCGAGTCGTGCATCGCCCGGCTGCAGGACGGGACCGCGATGACCGCTGCGCAGGAGATCGACCAGGCGGAGGCCGGCCAGGCGCGAGCCCTCGCGGGCGCATGCTGCATCGACCGACTCACCAGCGGCCAGCAGCACCGGTGGATCGATCGCGATCGCGGCTGGGCCATCGGTGTCATGGCCGCCGCCGAGCACGGCCAGCATCACGCCGCGTCGCTGCGCCTCGGCGATGACGGCCATGCGCACGGCGAGTGCGGTCGCGTGGCCATCCGATGCAGGCAGCCAAGTCGTGACCGTGAGTCGACCAAGGAGTTCGGCCCACTCGATCGCGGCCAAGAGCGCTTGTGCCGCGGTGTCCGCGCGCGCTGGATCGGCCAGGTGTTCCGGTGGCAGGATGCAGTCGATGCCAGTCGCTGCGGCATTCGACGCACGGACCGCATCACCGATCCCGCGTCGTTCACTGCGATCCATCGTGCGCACGCGCGTCTGCGGCATGGTGGCCGAGAGCTGCACCGCACGCGCGCCAGCGGCGGAGCACCACGCGAGTGCATCGGCGAACGGCAGTCCAAGATGCTCGATGGCCACGCTTGGTTCGGGGATCGCGCTCGTGAGCTGGGTCAGCACGCGGCAAGCGTAGCGGCGTACGCTTACTGCATGAACCGAACCGTGCTGGCCGCAAGCGTGACCTGGTGCCTCTGGTGCTTGGCTTGTGCTGCGCCGACCGTGGTGGCGATCACCTCGTTCATGGTGCTCAAGCGCATGGGCGCGGTGGATCCAGCCGCTGGTGCGCGGTTCGCGGGCGATGCCGCCGCTTCGGGCAGCTTCGTGGCCGGTCAGGTTGCGGGCACGGCCTTCGCCACGATGGCGTGGATCAAGCTCGCGATCGCGCCGGTGGCGCTCGTGCTCTTGGCCATGTCCATGCTGCGCCGCCCGGCCTGGACGATCGCGCTGCTCGTGGCCGCGGGCGTGATGACGGCAGCGAGCCACGTGCTCGACACGCGCACAGCCGCCGTGGGCGCGGCGTGGCACGACGCGGTGCACGCCGGCAACACCGAGGGCGCACTCGCCCACAAGAGCACCATGGATACCCTGCATCCGTGGGCGGAGCGCTTCAACGGTGCGGCCAGCCTGAGCGCCATGGCTGCGGGTGCCGTGGCGCTCTCCTTCGCAGCCCCACGACGAGCCGGATCATGACGCAGCGGCTTCCCCGACCCGGTCCTGCCAAGCGTGCACGCGCGCTGGAACTGCTTGCCGCGCTGAAGGAGCGCTATCCCGATGCAGTCTGCGAACTCACCTGGACGAAGCCGCACGAACTGCTCGTGGCCACGATCCTGTCGGCGCAGTCCACCGATGTGGGCGTGAACAAGGCCACGCCGGCGCTCTTCAAGCGATTTCCGATGCCGAGCAACTACGCGCGCGCAACGCCGAGCGAGATCGAGCCCTTCGTGAAGAGCCTGAACTTCTGGCGCAACAAGGCCCGAGCGGTGCACGAGTCCATGACCACGGTCTGCGAGCGTTTCGGCGGCGAGGTGCCGCGCACCATGGAGGAGCTCCTCACCCTGCGCGGCGTGGCGCGCAAGACAGCCAATGTGGTGCTCGGCAATTGCTTCGCCATCAACGAAGGCGTGGTCGTCGATACGCACGTGGGTCGGCTCGCCAAGCGCTTCGGGCTGACTCGGCACGACGATCCGGTGAAGGTCGAGCGCGACCTGATGGTGCTCATCCCGCAGGAGGACTGGTGCCTCGTCAGCCACTTGTTGATCTTCCACGGCCGACGCGTGTGCAAGGCGCGCGGTGGCCTGTGCGCCGACGACGCTATTTGCCAGCGTTGGTGTTCGCAGGCTCGCCAATCGGCTTCCACTCGGTCGTCCCCATCCCGCCCAGACCGCTCACGTACGAAGCGCCCTGCCCCGCGCGGCGCGGGAAAACGTGCGTGACCGGACCGGGCAGCCGCAGCGAAGCGACCTCGGCTACTCCCACGGCCGGTGCGGTCTTGCGTCGATAGACCTTCAGCCCATCCTGATACGCGACCCACAGATCGGTCTCGACGATCGCCATGGTGGCGATGCGCGGCATCGTGAATTCCTGGCGCGAGCCAGCGATCTCCACGACCAGGCTCGAACGATCCTCGCCCTCGATGCGGGCTTTGCCATCGTCAAGGGAGAGTTCATCGCGTGGCATCTCTCCCACCTGAAGCGAGCGCTGCACGAGATCGCACTCTCCGCCGACTGAATAGCTCCACACGTCCGTGGGCGTGCCCGCCAGGATGCGGCGCTGGTCGCTGAGCGCGATGACGATGTTGCCCGGCTCGCGATGGCTCCTGTAGAAGGTGTCGCCGGGGCCCTCTTCATCAGTCTCGAGCCGGAAGAGCGATCGACCGAACGCGCCGTAGACCCCGTAGCGATTCTTGCCCAGGAGTTCGATGCCCAGCGCGCCCTTGACCTTGATCTCGAGTTCATCGGTCAGTCCCGTTGATCCAAAGGACCAGGTGAACATGGCATCGGGCGTGAACGCCCACGCGCGGCCGCCGGCGATCGAGATCGTCTGGATGCCCTTGCCAAGCGCGACCTTCGAGACCTCGGCGAAGGCATGATCGATCATCGTGACGGCCGAGCCGCGGCGGCCTTGCTCCAGGAGCAGCGCGCCGCCCTCGGGGCCTTGGCCAGGTTGCAGCGGCAGGATCGCGCTCGCTTCGATCCCCATGTCGGCGCCGTCGAGCGCGCGCAGGTCGTTGCCCACGAGCACCACGAGTTCGTTGCCGACCTTGACGACCTCGCTCGCGGCATCGAGCCCGTTCAGGTAGCGCTTGCCCGATGGCAGCTCGAGCACGCCGCCGATGCCGCTGACGAAGAGCTGGTCATCGATGACGGTGACGGCCTCGGGCTCAAGGCCAAGTGCAGCCGACGAGCTTGTCTCGACCACGGCCAGGTCCTTGGGGTCGCGCACATCGATCCGGACCAAGGCCGTGCGCTCGACGACGGCATACAGGTCGCCCTGCCAGGCCGCCAGCGACCGGATCGCGCCGCCCGAGCCGGCAGGCATGGGCTCGATCGTGCTGAGGACATCACCCGTCCGGGCACCCAGGCTCAGGAGCCGGTGGCCAAAGCCCTGGTACCAGCCCCCCGCGTAGCCCAGCGCGCACCAGTGCACGCCGCCCACGGTGTGCGTCACCTTGAGCTCACGCGGCCGGCGGTCGGTCCGGTCCTCGCGCTCGTACTTGTAGGGATCCCCGCAACCCGCCAAGGCCAGCACCGCCAGCATGATCCAGTGACGCACCATGCCGGGAGCCTACCCGAGCGGTGTAGGCT
>VGXJ01000030.1 GCA_016873375.1 Phycisphaerae bacterium | reverse complement strand
GAAGTCGAGTCGCTGCGGCGTGACCGTGATCGGCGGAGGTGCATCGATGGCCCCTTCCTGGACCGGATCGGCAGGCTCGCGCGCAGCGGGCGCATCGGCAGCTTCGCGCGCATTGGGGCGTGGGGGCCGCGCGCGAGTGCGCTCACGCTCAAGCCGAGGATCTTCGCCCTGCCCCTTCTGCTTTGGAGTGGGCGCTGCGGGCGAGGCCGCCGGGGCGGTGGCGGGCTCATCGGTCGCTTGGCCGCTGGGCGCCGGGGCCGTTGTGGGTGGGGTCGGGGAAGGGTTCTGAGGGTTGACTGGGGCTGAAGCCGCGCAACCGAGCGCTCCGATTGCAGCGAGGCATGTGGCGAAACGGGGCTTACGCGCAGCGACATGGGAAAGCATGAGCGGGAGCCTATCCACCGACCCTCGTTTTTGCGATGGAATTGCGGTTCGACGGGTTGGTACGGCGCGCAGCGCCAGAGGTTGCAGTCGTTGGGAATGATTCCATCAAAAAATCTTCCCAGTCATTTGGATGTTCATGGAACCGGGCTACTCTTCGTGTGCCGACAGGGGAAACCCAGTCGACCGCGCAACCCGGTTCAACCTGCCAAAGGTGAGAAAGACCAAAGGCACGGCCACACGGCTGCGATGTCAAACGAGCCCTTTTCCCTCCCTCCGCCCCCGAGCCTTGTGCTCGGGGGTTTTTCTTTTCCCGCAGCCTGCCGGGAGCTGCTGGCTTGAGATGGACCCGCCAGCGCGCCGTCATGCCCCGCTCCGGTGCGCCAAGGGGGGCGCTTCGCTCGTTTGCTATTGTTGGCCCTCCCCAAGGGGATCCACCACCATGAAGAGCACCGACCTACGCCCCGGCATGGCCATCAAGATGGATGGCAAGCTGTATGTCATCACCCAGTACACCCACGTGACCCCTGGCAATCTGCGCGCGTTCGTGCAGGTCAAGATCCGCGACATCGAGAAGGGCACGATCATCGAGAAGCGCCTGCGCTCGGGCGAGGAAGTCGAGCAGGTCGAGCTCGACCGGCGTCCGATGCAGTACCTGTACGCCCAAGGCAAGACTCATGTCTTCATGGACAACCAGAACTACGAGCAGCACGAGCTGCCCGAGGATGTGGTCGGTGACATGCCGCTTTACATGCTCCCTGACACCGAAGTCATCGTGCTCTGGTGCGACGGCCGGCCGGTGAGCATCGAAATGCCCAATGTGGTCGAACTGCTGGTCACCGACACGCCGCCTGGCATCAAGGGCGCAACGGCTACCAACCAGCTGAAGGAAGCGACCATGGAGACAGGCCTCAAGACGCGCGTGCCGCCCTTCATCACCAACGGCGAGAAGGTGCGCATCAACACGACTGACGGTTCGTACGCCAGCCGCGCCTGAGCGGCCGGCCCAGCCACGACATCACCTGCGCCCACGGCCCCACGCCGCGGGCGCTGTCGTTGGCGCACGATGAGCCGCCACGCAGCCGAGTGGCGAAGCGGATCAGTGCCCAGCGAGTGGGAACCGCGCGCAGAGGGTGCGGATCTCTTCGCGCACGCGAGCGCACTCCGCCGCATCGCCCTTGGCACCCATGACGCGGTCGAGCCAATCGGCGACCAGCACCATCTCACGCTCTTTGAGGCCGCGCGTGGTGAGCGCCGGCGTGCCGAGCCGCAAGCCGCTGGTGACCATGGGCGGGCGCGGATCGAACGGGATGCCGTTCTTGTTGCAGATGATGCCCGCTGACTCGAGCCACTTCTCAGCATCTGAGCCCGTCAGATCGGCGCTGCGCTGGCGCAGGTCGACCAGCATGAGATGATTGTCGGTGCCGCCGGTGCAGAGGCGATAGTTGCGCTCGGTCAGCGCCTTCGCCAAGGCCTGTGCGTTCGCCACGACCTGCCGGCAGTAGGTCTTGAACTCCGGCTTCAGCGCTTCGCCAAACGCCACCGCCTTGGCCGCGATGATGTGCATGAGCGGCCCGCCCTGGCTGCCCGGGAAGACCTTGCGATCGAGCTTGGTGGCCAAGTCAGCGTCGTTGGTCATGATGAGTCCGCCGCGCGGACCGCGCAGGGTCTTGTGCGTGGTCGTGGTCACGACGTGCGCGTGCGGGAAAGGCGACGGATGCACGCCTGTGGCGCACAGTCCCGCGATGTGGGCGACATCGGCCATCAGGTACGCCCCCACGGAGTCGGCGATCGCGCGGAATCGTGCGAAGTCGATCGTGCGCGGGTACGCCGAGTAACCGCAGATGATGACCTTGGGCTTGTGTTCCTTGGCCAGGCGCTCGATCTGGTCGTAGTCGAGCAGCTCAGTCCGCTCGTCGAGGTTGTATTCGACGATCGAATAGAAGGTGCCGCTGAAGTTGGGCTTGAGGCCGTGCGAGAGGTGGCCACCGGACTTGATCGGCAGGCTGAGCACGGTATCGCCCGGATTCATCAGTGCCATGAACGCAGCGATGTTCGCGTTGGCGCCGCAGTGCGGTTGCACGTTCGCGAACCCACAGCCGAACAGTCGCTTGGCGCGATCGCGGGCCAGGTCCTCGACCTGGTCATGCCACTCGCATCCACCGTAGTAACGCTTGCCCGGATAGCCCTCGGCGTACTTGTTCGTCATCCAGCTGCCGGCCGCGTGCATGACCACCGTGCTGACATGGTTCTCGCTGGCAATGAGCTCGAGCGTCGTCTCCTGCCGATCACGCTCGCCCCAGAGGATCGCGGCCACCTCGGGATCGTGGCCGCGGAGCATGTCGAGCAAGGCGGCACCCATGGGATCGGCGGCATCGGACACGGCGGGCACGGCGGTGGCTGGCGTCATGACCTGATCGTAGCGCGGTCGCTCGTATGCTCGACGCGTGAAACGATGGAGCCTGGCCCCTGCTGACCTGCTCGCCGGCTGCGATGCGCTCGGGCCGTGGACGGCCTGGGTCCAGCCCGGCGGCATGACGCCACCGGGCATGGTCGCTGCGCCCAGCTCCGCCGGGCGATCAGAGGTTGCCGGCCATCAACGCATGCTGGATGCCGTGCTGCTCCGGATCGATCGCTGGCTCGTCGATCCACGCACCGTGCCGGCCGAGCTCCCGGCCGGGCCTCCCTTCCACCGCGCATGCTGGGTGGCCGCGTGCTCGATCGCGCCCGGTGCGACCGTGACCTACGCGACGCTGGCTGCGATGGCCGGTCGCCCCGCAGCCGCGCGCGCCGCTGCGCAGGCGATGGCGCGCAATCGCCTGGCGCCGTTGGTGCCCTGCCACCGCGTGGTGTCCTCGTCGGGCCTTGGCGGATTCATGGGCGAAGGTGCCTCGGCCGGGGATGGTGCGTGGGCCCTTCGCTTGAAGCGTTGGCTGCTGGCGCGCGAGGGGGCGTCTGTCGCTCAATGACCTGCGGCATAGACTTCCGTCCCTCAAAGGAGATCCAGCATGAAGGTCACGATGGTCGGTACGGGTTACGTCGGTCTGGTCACGGGTGCGTGCTTCGCGGACATGGGCAACGAGGTGACCTGCCTCGACGTGGATCCGCGCAAGATTGAGACCCTCAAGCGCGGCGAGAGCCCGATCTACGAGCCGGGCCTGAGCGAGATGCTCGAGCGCAACATCAAGTCCGGCCGTCTGCACTTCACGCTCGACAAGGCCGAGGCCTATCGTGACGCGAAGGCGATCTTCATCTGCGTCGGAACCCCGAGCGACAAGGATGGCAGCGCCGACCTTCAGTACGTGCTGCGTGTGGCCAACGACATCGGCGATGCGCTCGAGGCGCTGGGCTCCAAGGGTGCCGACAAGCTGGTGATCGTGAAGAGCACCGTACCCGTGGGCACGAGCCACAAGGTCCGTGACGCAATCCGCGCCAAGACCAAGGTCCCCTTCCACATCGCGGACAACCCTGAATTCCTCAAGGAAGGTGACGCCATCAACGACTTCATGCGGCCAGACCGCGTGGTCTGCGGAGTCGAGAGCGAGAAGGCCGAGCAGGCGCTTCGTGCGCTCTACGAGCCATTCGTGCGCCAGGGCAACCCCATCTACTTCATGGATGTGCGCAGCGCGGAGATGGTCAAGTACGCCAGCAACGCCATGCTCGCGTGCAAGATCAGTTTCATCAACGAGATCGCCAACCTGGCCGAGCTGTACGGAGCGAACATCGCAAGTGTGCGCGAGGGCATGTGTGCCGACAAGCGCATCGGCAACCAGTTCCTATACCCGGGCCTGGGCTACGGCGGATCGTGCTTCCCCAAGGACACGCAGGCCGTGGTGGGCATGGGCCGCGCAGTGGGCTTCGACTGCAAGCTCAACGCCTCGGTACACGAGGTCAACCAAGACCAGCGCTCGCACTTCTGGGGCAAGATCGAGCAGGAACTCGGCGGCGTGAAGGGCAAGCGCCTCGCCTTCTGGGGCGTGGCGTTCAAGCCGCGAACCGACGACATCCGTGAGGCTCCGTCGATCGCCTTGATGGAGCGCGCGGTGGCGGCGGGCGCCGTGGTGCGCGCCTTCGATCCGGTGGCCATGGCCAACATGGCCATCGAGTTCCCGCAAGCCGAAGCCGCGAGCGACATGTATCACGCGCTCGACGGCGCCGATGCGCTGGTCATCTGCACGGAGTGGAACGACTTCCGCAGCCCGGACTTCGGCCAGATGGCGCAGCGCATGAAGGGCCGCACCATCTTCGACGGGCGCAACCTGTACCGCTCGGCGCAGGTGACCGAGGCCGGCTTCGTGTACGCGAGCGTCGGCCGCGAGACCGTTCGTCCGTGAGGCCGACCGGCTGAAGCCGGGGGACGTTGGTCGGACATGGCCGACTGCGCGCAAAAACTTTGGGATTCCCGCGGTTTTGAGCCGTTGCACCCCTTGAAGTGCACGAATCCGACGATTATCCTAGGGATTATCCCGGAGCGGAGATTTGGACGACGCCCGGTTCGCACTCAGGGCCCCATAAACGGGCCAGAAACGGATTGAGAAATGGCTACTGCCACCAAGAAGAAGGCCTACAAGGCTACCCCCGCCAGCACCACCCGCAGCAAGTCGCAGGTCATCGCCGAGTGCGTGACCTCGACCGGCCTGACCCGCAAGCAGGTCGTCAGCGTGTTCGACACCCTGACCCAGGTCATGGTTGCCGACCTCGGCAAGAAGGGCTGCGGCACCTTCAAGTTCCTCGGCTTCAAGATGGTCGCCAAGACCACTCCGGCCAAGCGCGGCGGCGAGAAGAAGATCAACCCGCTGACTGGCAAGGAGTACATCACCAAGTCGAAGCCCGCTTCCCGCAAGGTGCGCGTGCGCGCACTGAAGACCTTCACGCAGCACATCGTCTGATGAAGGCACCGTTCCGCCACCGTGCTTGCGCGGCGGCAGGATGATGCCAGGCGGCAACGCCTGCGAGCAAGCGAACCGACCGGACCCCGCGTGATGAACGCGGGGTCCGTCGCTTTTGGCAGCCTTGGGGCAAAGGCCCACCCGGACGATCCATTGCCAAGCGCATCATGACCGCCACGGCGTGCAGTACGAGTGCCGGATGAACGGGAGCGGCTGGGGCGCCGAAACTTCAGCGGTCGATGGCCGCACGCAAGACACCGTGCGCAGCATCAAGGCGTGCCTGGGCCGCGACTCGATCGAGGCCGCTGGCATGCATCACGAGCGCGATCTTGAGGCTGCCCCCCGCCGCATCAAGCAAGGCCGCCCCCTGCTCGCGTGACAGCCCCGGATGCATGGTGCGCATGATCCGCACCGCACGGTCGACGAGTTTGTCATTCGTGGCGGCAAGGTCCACCATCAGGTTGCCGTGCACCTTGCCGAGCTTGGTGAAGAGCGTGGTCGTGATGCAATTGAGCGCGAGCTTCGTGGCCGTCCCCGCCTTGAGCCGCGTCGAGCCGGTGATCACCTCGGGGCCGGTGTCGACGAGCAGCAGGTGATCGCAGCCGGCTGGGGCATCGCAGGGCGCGCACGCGAGAAACGCGGTGAGCGCACCGCGTTCCTTGGCCAAGGTCACGGCACCGCGGGCATACGGCGTCGTGCCGCCGGCAGCGATGCCGACCACCGCGTCATGAGCGCCGATCGCGAGCCGGTCGAACTCAGCGGCGATCCCGCGAGGGTCGTCTTCCATGCGTTCGCTCGAGGTGCGCAGCGCCGAGTCGCCACCGGCGATGACCCCGATGATCTGGTCGGGTCGAGAGCGGAAGGTCGGCGGGCACTCGCTCGCATCGAGCACGCCGAGCCGTCCGCTCGTGCCCGCGCCGGCATACAGCAGGCGGCCGCCCGCGAGCATGCGCGGGATCAGGTCGCCGACGAAGGCGGCGATCGCAGGTGCTGCGGCGAGCACGGCATCGATGGCCCGCTGCTGGTCGCCGGCGAGCACCTCGATGCAGCCTTGCACCGAGAGCGCGTCGAACTCCATGGAGCCCGGGTGCCGCTGCTCGGTGCCGACATGGCTTCGATCCGGTGGAAGCGCTCGTGCCATGGGCTGCATCATCGGCGCTTGGCAGCAGGTCGCATCAGTTCGCGAGCCCCAGTCCGCGCAGCAGGTGGGTCCAGGTGACTGACTCGTACGAGGGGCTCCAGATGCCGTGGCCGCTGTTGGGGAAGAGCATCATGTCAAAGGGCTTGCCCTTGGACTGGAGCGCATCGGCGAGTTGCCATGCGTTCGCCGGGTGCACATTGTCGTCGACCATGCCGTGCACGATCAGCAGCCGCCCCTTCAGGTTCCCTGCCAGGCGCACGCAGCTTGACTGCTCGTAGCCCTTGGGGTTCTCGGCTGGTGTGCGCATGTAGCGCTCCGTATAGATCGAGTCGTAATTGTTCCAGTCGGTGACGGCGCCGCCGACCACCCCAACCGCGTACTCATCGGGGTAGCGCAGCAGGGCCAGCGCACTCATGGTGCCCCCGTACGAGAACCCGGTGATGCCGACCCGCTTGGGTTCGACGAGCCCCCGCTCGACGAGTTGCCGGATCGCGGCAGCCTGGTCATCCAGGTCGGCGATGCCCAGATTGAGGTAGGTGGCATCCTCGAAGGCCTTGCCGCGGCCCGGCGTGCCGCGATTGTCAACCTTCACGACCAGCACGCCGAACTCGCACAGCGGTTCGACCGGGTCATAGGTGTTCTCGACCGTGCGGAAGAACGGGCCGCCGTAGACCTGCACGACCGCCGGCAACCGAGCGCCCTCTTTCCAGTCCTTCGGCTTGTGCAGCGTGCCATAGAGCGTGGTCGTGCCGTCGGCGGCCTTGAGCTGCAGGAGCTCGGGGCGCGGCCAGCCCTTCTCGGCGATCGCATCGCCCTTGCGCTCGGCCACCACGGCCACGCGCGTGCCATCCCTGGCCACGAGCACGGTGCGCGGTGCGCTGTCGATCGACTGCTCGACGGCGATGGCATGGCCACCATCCGGAGCGACGCTGAACGAACTCCAGTGCATGTCCGAGGTGGTTACCTCGTTGCCGCCGGAACCATCGAGCGCCACCCTCCACAAGTGCGGGTTGATCCCGACCTTGCCGCTGTAGCCGATACACCAGAGCGTGCCGGAGTCCTCGTCGATCCAGTGGATCTCGCGCATCGCGAAGTCACCCTTGGTCAGCACGACTGGGTCGCCGCCATCGAGCGAGCGGAGTTCGAAGTGCGCGTAGCCGGTCCGCTCGGATTCCCAGAGGAAACTGCGCGGCCGCTTGGCGAGGAACCGCAGCTTGGGAAGGTGGTTCTGGTAGCAGCGCTGCTCCTCGACGAGCACCGCGCGCACATCGCCGGTCGCAGGGTCGGCCAGGCAGAGCTCAAGGCGGTTCTGCAGGCGATTGAGCCGATGGAAGAGCAGGTCCTTGCCATCGGGCGTCCACTGCACGCCGTAGACATACTGGTCGGCGTCGCCCACCTTCACCTGCGTCGTACGCCCAGTGACGATGCTGTAGATGGAAAGCCCCGCGATCGGATTCGGATCGCCAGGCTTGGGATATCGCTCGCGGTCCAGCGCCGGTCGCTGCTTCGTCAGCTCGGTCGAGAGCAGGAACTCCGGGACCTTCGACTCGTCGAACGAGTAGTAGGCAAGCGATGAGGACTGTGGGTGCCACCACATCGCTGACTTCTGGTCGAGTTCCTCGCCATAGACCCAGCTCGCGATGCCGTACTTCACGCCCGGCGCGGCATCCGGCGTGATGCGGTCGCGCTGGGCGCCACGCGTGATGAATACATGGCCGCCCTCGTGGATCGCCACGCGCTCCCCATCGGGCGAGGGCTCGCTCGTGCGCTGGCGACCCCGAGCCACGCCGGGACCCTCGTTCGCCGCTGACCGTCCGCCGCGCACGGCGGAGTCGGGCAGGTCCTTGTCGCGGATCGTCTCGCGCTTCCCGCTGGCTCGATCGATCGCGCTCCACGCGCCATCGCGCAGCATGTACGCAGTCGTCGGAGTCCAGCGGATCTCCTCGGGCGTGGCGCCCCGAGGGTTGCCCCACTGCTGGCGCGCCTTCTGCACCTTGTCGGCGTTGGGCAGGCGCTCGAATGGGATCCAGTCGGCGGCGGCAGAGGCCGCCACACTCGCCAAGAGCGCAATGCCGGCAAGTGATCGCCACAGCGTCACGAGCCGACTCCGAGCGCGCTGCGGAACTGTTCGTGCCGCTCGTTGAGCTCTGCCTCGGTGAGCGCCTGCAGGCGCTCGGGCCCGAAGGACTCGATCGTGAAGCTCGCGACCACGGTCCCCCACGACAGGGCATCGCGGATCGCCCTGAAATCCGTGCGGCCAAGGCGCGCGAGGTGACCCATCATGCCCCCCGCGAAGCTGTCACCGGCGCCGGTCGGGTCGATCACGCGGTCCTCGGTTGCAGGGAACGCCGGAAGCACCGCCACGCCATCGCGGTGGACCAGCACGGCGCCGTGCTCGCCCTTTTTCACGACCGCGAAGGTCGGGCCGAGCGTGGTGATGTGACGCGCCGCGCTCACGGCATTGCGGATCCCCGTGAGTTCGTGCGCCTCGGTGTCGTTGAGCACCACGCCGTCGACGCGCTTGAGCAGCGACAGCAGCTCGCCGTGCGCCGTCTTGATCCAGAGATCCATCGTGTCGCAGACCACGAGCTTGCGCTGCGGGAACTGATCGATGAAGTCGGCCTGCACGACGGGGTGCGTATTGCCCAAGAACACGAACTGCGTGTCGCGGTAGGCATCGGGCACGCGCGGAGGCGCCTCTTGCAGCACGCCGACTTCGGTGAAGAGCGTCTCGCGCTGGTTGACATCCTCGAAGTAGCGACCGCCCCAGGAAAAAGTGCGGCTACCCGGTCGCGTCTCAAGGCCCTTCAGGCAGATCCCCTTGAAGCGCCCGAGCGCATCGCGGTGCGCGCTCGGCCAATCGTCGCCGACGACCGCAACGAGTCGCACGGGCGAGAGGAAGCTCGCGCCGGCAGCAAAGTACGCGGCGCTGCCTCCAAGTACGCCCTCGCGGCGTTCACGAGGCGTGTAGACGGTGTCGATCCCAATGGTTCCGGTGACGGCGAGGCTCATGCGGCCGAGCATACGGCCGGATGGCAGTTGACTGGCTTCAGTCGTCTTCGGACTCGTCGGCTCCGCCGGACTTGGTCATGCCGTAGCCGAGTGCCACGCCGCACAGGCTGCCGGCGGCAAGATCCATCGGCATCAGTCGCAGGATCGGGGCCACGGTCCCGCGGACGATGTCGCCATCGAAGCCCGCGCTGGAGGAGAACGAGAGCACCAGCTGCGCCAGGCCAAGCGCAAGCGCCGGCGCCGCGAAGACCACCACTGGCTGCGTGCGAGACCGGATGCTGCGGGCGAGCATTGCGGCGAGCATGGCTCCCAAGGTCACGGCACCGATCGCCTGGCCTTTGGAGTCGGTGCGGGCCATGAAGACCACCACCACGACCGCTGCAATCGATGCAAGGGCCGCCACGAGCTGTCGTGGACGGAACGCGCCGAAGCCGTGCTCCGGAAGTTCTTCGGGGTCTGCCGGCATGTCGGGCAGTGGTCCTGCGAAGGCAAATGTCGACCACGAGATCATGACCGCGAGCACGGCGTAAGCGATCGAGACCACGGCGATGCCGCTGGGCGATGCTGCATCGAACGCCGCATCGAGCACGGTGCCCGAGCGCATCGCGTAGACCCCGAGCACGCAACCGCCGGCGAAGAGGCCAACGGCGGTGTTGACCATTTTGCCCACGCCCAGCGCCACGAACCACGCCACGAGCCAGAGCGCCGCGACGGCGGCCCAGCCCGAGAGGCTCACCGAGGCTTGGGGAATCACCGGGACCACGCCGCGAGCATCCGCGGCGAAGGACGCGCACGCCAGCCCCGCCACGACCGCCAACACCACGGCGCTGCCGATGCTGCCAAAGCGTATGACCGCGTCCTTCATGGCTCGTGTGGTACGCGCTGGCGACTGGCCGCGCAAGCGGCCCGGGACCGCGTGGGCAGCACCACATATCCTGCCCGCATGGCCAGCCTGGACATCGTGCTCGATGGATCTGCGCTTCCGATCGCCTCAGTGACCGCCGTGGCCCGTCAAGGTGCCCGGGTACGGTTCGACCAAAGCGCGCGTACGCGCGTCGACGCAGCTCGCGCTGCAGTGCTCGCTCAAGTGGCCCTCGGCAAGCCGATCTACGGCATCAACACAGGCTTCGGCAACTTTGCGCAGGTCCGGGTGGACGACCACAAGCTCGCCGACCTGCAGCGCAACATCGTGCGCAGCCACGCCGCCGGCGTGGGTGAACCGCTGCCCACGGAAATCGTGCGTGGCGCAATGCTCCTGACGGCAGCAAGCCTTGCACGCGGGATCAGCGGCGTACGCTCGGCCGTGATCGACTCGATCATCGCGCACCTCAATGCAGGGATCGTTCCCGTGGTCCCCGAGATAGGCAGCGTGGGTGCCAGCGGCGACCTTGCTCCCCTCTCGCACATCGCCCTTGTGTTGATCGGCGAGGGCCAGGTGCGGGTCGGCGACCGCGTCATGGCGGCAGCCGAGGCCCAGCGCGCCGCAAACATCGCACCACTTGCTCTGGAGATGAAGGAAGGTCTCTCGCTGCTCAATGGCACGCACGTGATGGCAGCCACGGCGGCGCTCGCGCTCGATGACACCCGCCGGCTGGCGGGTGCGGCAATCGCCGCCACAGCCATGGCAATCGATGGTTGCCGCGCGAGCGACAGCGGTCTCGACGCACGCATCCACCACGCTCGCTGCCAGCCCGGGCAGGAACTTGTGGCACAGCGCTTGCGCGCGCTCCTGAAGGGAAGCCAGGTCCTTCCCAGCCACAAGGAGGGCGATCCGCGTGTGCAGGATCCGTACGGCTTGCGCTGCGCGCCTCAGGTGCTCGGCGCGGCGCTCGATGCCGTCGCATGGGCAGAGGGCGTGGTCACGCGCGAGCTCGGTGCAGTCACGGACAATCCGCTCGTCTTCACGCTTGGCGGCACGGCCATCGTGAGCGGAGGCAACTTCCACGGCATGCCGCTGGCGATCGCCCTCGACACGCTGAAGATCGCGCTCTGCCATGTTGCAGGCATCAGCGAGCGCCGGACCTACTGGGTGCTCTCAGGCCTTGATCGCGAGAGCCGCGTGCGACCGCACCTGGCCGTGGATGCAGGCTTCGACAGTGGCCTGATGATCGCGCAGTACACGGCTGCGGCGTGCGTGAACGAGCTCGGTGTGCTGGCCCACCCAGCGAGCCCCGGCAACGTGCCGACGAGCGCGGGCATCGAGGACTACAACA
>VGXJ01000029.1 GCA_016873375.1 Phycisphaerae bacterium | reverse complement strand
ATGGCCGGGGATCCCAACCTCGACTCCTTCGCCGGCCGCGTGAGCGACAGCGGCGAGGGTCGCTGGACGGTGCAGGCGGCAGTCGACCTCGGTGTGCCGGCGCATGTCCTCACGGCTTCGCTCTTCGAGCGCTTCTCAAGCCGCGGCGAGGCCCTCTTCGCCGACAAGGTCTGCAGCGCGATGCGCAAGGGCTTCGGCGGGCACCTCGAACGCAAGCAGGCCTGAACGATCAAGGCGCGCTTCCCTCAGACCGAAACGAGCGGCAGGAACTCGATGTCGCCCCGCTTTCGGCACGCCGCCACGGGTGTCACGGCATCGGTGGCGGCGGCGGGACCGGCACGCGCGCCCGGCGTGCGACCGCAGTGCGGGTGAGTTGCTCCGGCAACCCCTGCAGGGCCGGATGGACCATGGTGAGAAAGCCGAGCGCCGGCGCGAAGAGCACGACCAACGCAAGCAGGCAGCGCAGCGCGCGACGCGCGACCGAGGCACGCCACGGGGATCCCGGCTCGGTGCTCACGACGACACTGCCCACCAGCCACTTCCCGATCGATGCACCAAGGAACGACTCGATGATGGATGCCTGCGCCCATCCCGCCACGAGCATCAGGCTTGAGGCCGCGGCCGCGGTGGAATCGGCAGTCCACGACGGCATCGCCAGCAACTCCCGCGGCGTGGCCTGCAGGAGCAGCATCGCCGCGGCTGCACCAGGCGCTAGGTCGATCACGAGCGCCAGCGCGCGTCGGCCCAGCGGCAGCGGTTCCCAACCTGCGGGCAGCACGCCCGCAGCATCAGGACCCGATCGCAAGAGGAAGACGGCCAGAAGCGCCGCCACGGTGATCGCGCCGAGCAAAGGCAGATGAAGCCAGAGACCAGTGGTCCGCGCCTGTTCCTTCACCGGCTCAGCGTCTGAAGCCGTCGATCCATCCATGCCGAGCACCGACATGAAGAGTTCCTTGCCACGCAGGCTGAAGACCACGAAGCGATCGCCTCGCCCAGCCACGCACCACGGGTCGGCACTCGCGTGG
This sequence comes from Phycisphaerae bacterium, assembly GCA_016873375.1. Lineage (GTDB taxonomy): Bacteria > Planctomycetota > Phycisphaerae > Phycisphaerales > SM1A02 > SYIB01. The sequence continues at coordinate 10,787 of VGXJ01000029.1, read as the reverse complement.
AGCTCGTACGCGACGACTGCGCCGGATGGCGTGAGCGACACCAGATCACGACGGCCTTCGCTCAAGTTCACGATCGTCGGTCGCGACGCACCGGGAACGACATGCACGGTCGCCGATGGCACGGGCCAGCGCTGCGAGGTCCACTGGTCGCCGAGCCTGGTCCACGTCCGCAGCCCTTCGCCCTCGAGCGCCGCAAGCGCAGCGGATGGCTGACCCTGAACGGGCCATGGCACGAACCACGTGCCATCTGGCAGATCCGCGGGCACCTCGACAGGGCTCCACGATGTCGCGGTCGGGTACACGACTTCGATGCCCGCTTGCGTGCGGCGCGCGACGGCGGGCGATCCGGGAAGGGCCGCCATGCCGCGCCAGCCATCGGCCGCCACCTGCGGCTCCAGCTTCATCGAGCCCAGCGGCAGGTCGTAGTACGTACCAACAGCGAGGTTGCGCCGCACCGTCGAACTGGCCACATCGAAGACCGGTTCGCCGGGCCGACCCTGCTCCGGGCCGAACACGACCCAGAGCCGATCACCCGTCGCCACGAGATCGACGACCGGTCGCGCAAACTCGAAGGCCTGCCGCGTGCCGAGCGGCCCCATGTCGGCCGCGTGGTGCATGATCCTCGCACCCTGCATGCCTCCAGCCCCAGGCGTGGGAACGACGACCCACACGTGATCCCCGCTCGACGCCACGCGGAGCATCCCGTCGCCGGTGGCCTGCTGCGCGTGTGCCGGCAACGACAGCATGCACACCAACGCGATGAGTGCACGGCGGATCCAACGCCGCGACCGCATCACATCGATCATGGCACGAGCTCCGGCTGCAGGGCATCGCGGAGTTCAGCAAGCTTCAGCACCTTGGCCTTGCTGCCGGGCTCGAATGAGGACGGTTCGTACAAGTAGAGGTCCGCCATCGCATCGTGTTGTGGAGAGCGAAGGGTGCAGTGCCCACAGAGCACCTCCACGCCGGCGAGCATGCGCCACTGCCCGGCATCGAGTTCCGAGGTGGCCACGATGCGATCCTCGACGAGGATGCGTGCGGCTCGCGGTCGCCCCAGATGATCCCAGCCGATGGCACGATCGCCCCAGGATGACCACGCCAGTCCATCTTCATCCCACGAGCGCTGTGGTTCCGGGGTCGGCAGCGGCGACACGCCGAGCAGCCAAGGCAAGTGCATCGGCAGGAGCGCCTGGGCCCAGCCCTCGGGCTCCTGCCCCTTGGTGATCACGCGCAACTGGGGTGGCTTGGGACGCAGGTCGATCACCCAGGCTTCATGCTGGTCGCGACCAGCGAGGGCCATGCGCTCACCGAGCTTCTTGAGAAGGAGCGCCGTGGAGTCCGGGCGCTCGAGCCACCACTGCACGTCGACGGATTCAAAGTGCTTGCCACCGGCATCGCGCCAACGCAACTCCAGTGTCCCGGTGGCCGTGATGGCAGCGGTGCGTTCCACGCGCGATGCCTGCCGCGAGCGGAACTCCTCGATCGGCATCGGCGGCTGCGCGGGACGGGTCACGCAGCATCCGCCGATCGACAGCACGGCCATGGCCAGCAGCGGGGCCGCGAGCCTCATGCCTCGCTCCGCAGCACCTCGCCGAGCTGGTCGGCCAGGTCCTGCACTTCATCGTCACGAAGGCCGGGGTTCGTCACCGCGATCGGCTCGGTCCCCTCGTCCGCGCCGCGAGGCATGAAGAGCCAGCGCTCGCCGTCGGAGCCCTGATCGATCCGCAGGTGACGAAGGGCCCGCTTGCGCAGGAGGATCAGCGCCAGCAGCCACCGGTAGCGCGCACGCCGCGGATCCGTACCGTCCATGCGGCGGACCATGTCCAGCAGCGTCTCATCGTCGATGAAGGCCTGGCGCTTCTGGCCGGGCTCCGGAGCGGTGGTCCGCCAGAACGCCAGCAGCCGGTCGGGCCTGCGCCCCTCATCCCACGCCTGCACGCTCACGTCCACGCGCGCGAAGGGCGGCGCGTCGGCGAGATCCTGCTCCACCATAGCCGCGACGAATGGTGCGCCCGGGGCGATCGCTTCGCCTGTGATTGCACACAGACCGCCGAAACGACCGAGCTCGAAGTCACTGCTGGACATGAGGACTATCCTAGCCGCGCCGCCATGTTCGATGCCCTGCTGCATACGTTGCGATCGACCAACCCGTGGGTGCTCGCCGTCGAGCTCTCGCTGGTGTGGATCGCGTCGTACATGGTGCTGCGCTTCCTCGATCGCACGCGCGGCGCGGGTTCCTTCCGAGGCACGCTGATCGTGGTGGTGGCGCTCGTGCTGCTCGTGCGGCCGCTGGCTTCTCTGGGGGATGAGCTCGCGCGTCTTCGGCTCATCGTCGATGCGCTGCTGGCTGCGCTGCTCATCAGCATGCTCGTCGTCTTCGGGCCCGAACTCCGGCAGGGCCTCGTGCGGCTGGGCGAATCGCTCCTCCCATCGCGCACCCGCGTCCGCACCGATGCCGAGTCGATCGCAAGCGCCGTGCGAACGCTGTCTCGGGCCCACATCGGAGCCATCATCGTGATCGAACGAAGCGATTCCCTCGGTGATCTCGTGCGATCCGGCGTACAGCTGGACGCGCGCCTCGAGCCGCGGCTCATCGAATCGCTCTTCTGGCCCAACAGCCCTCTGCATGACCTCGCCGTGGTGGTGCACGGCAACCGGATCGTCGCAGCCAGCGTGGAGCTGCCGCTCGCCGGCGGCGAAGTGGATGCCACGGCACATGGTGCGCGCCACCGTGCCGCCGTGGGCGTGACGCTCGACACCGATGCCGTGGTCGTGGTCGTGAGCGAGGAGACCGGGCTGATCCGGCTGGCTGAACGCGGGCGCCTCGGCGATCCGATCGATCGTGAGCGCGTGGGCGAGGCGCTCACGCGCAGGCTCGGTGGCGCCTCCCGCGCCCAGCGCCGCAAGGAGGCCGCATGATCGCCTTCATCCGTTCGCAGGGGTTCAACATCGTGGCCGCGACCCTGTTGACGCTCGCGATCTGGATGCTCGCGGCCGAACGGACCAGCGTGACCGAGTCCTTCTCGGGGCGCGTGCAGGTGCAGGTGCCTGCAGGCGCTGATGTCTACCTCACCAAGGGAACCTCCAAGGAGACGGTCGAAGTCCGCGTCAACGGCTCGCGTTCGGCGGTTGACCGTGCGCGGCGTGCACTCGCCGCAGGCATCGCGCTCGATGTCCTCTCAAGCAACGCCGGCGACTACGACATGGATGTCGCACAAGCCCTGCAGTCAGCGTCGCAACCCATGCGTGAGCTCGCGATCCTGTCCGTCGAGCCCGCCTCGATGCGGCTCACCGTGGGCACCATCGTGACGGTGAAGGCCGGCATCGCCCTGCCGCTGCGATCGGACCAGGTCGATGGCGAGGCCGTGGTCGAGCCAGCCGAAGCCACAGTGCGACTGCCGGCCGAGGCGGTTGCAGTCTGGCCGGAACCACGCAGGGTGAATGCGCTCCTCGAACTGTCGAGCTTTGCGACCGACCAGCCGCGCAGCGTGACCGCAGCGCTGCGTGCACCGACCGAACTGGCGACCTGGGCGGATCACGTTCGCATCGAGCCGACCGAGGCCACGGTCAAGGCGCGCCTTCGTCGGGACCGAGGCATGACCGTGATCCCGCGCGTTCCGCTTCGGATCAACGCCAGCCCTCGCGCGTTCAACGAATACACCGTGCACATCGAGGGCGAACCTGCGGTGCTGCAGGTCGAGGTGAGCGGTCCGCGTGCGGCGGTCGCGGCGCTCGAAGACTGGAGTGGCACCGTCTACGCGCAGGTCGACCTTGCCGACCGCCAGCTGGCAGCCGGCGAGCTGATCCTGCCGATCACCCACTGGAACCTGCCGCCGGGGCTTGAACCCACGCGTGCCGGCGAGCAACCGGCGGCGAGCGTCGCGATCAGGCTGGTGCTGGTGCCGATCGATGCGTCCGATGCACCCGCCGCCTCGCCCGCCGCACCCGCGCGCCGGGAGTGAATCCGTCACTGCGCGCGCACGATCGCGCACCACTGCTTCTTGCCGCGTCGCACGAGCGCCGCTCGGCCGTGCATGAGGTCGCGCTCGGTCAGGACCGCATCGGGCGCTGCCTTCACCCCATTCACCAGCACGCTGCCGGCTTGGAGGAAGTCACGCGCCTCGCGCTTGCTCGCCGCGAGCACCTTGCTGTCCGCGAGCGCATCGACCAGAGGAATGCCGACGGCGAGTCGATCGGCCGGAACCGCCCACGAGGGGACTTCGCCTGCCACGTCAGCGACCTGGCCTGCATCGAGCTGCTGCACATCTCCGCTGAAGAGCGCCTTCGCCGTGGCCGCTGCGCGCGCGCATTCATGCGAACCGTGAAGGATCGTGACCAGTTCGTCGGCAAGCGCTCGATGCGCCTCGCGGCCGCCCGGGTTCGAGGCATGGGCGGCCTCGAGTTCCGCAATGCGCTCGCTCGGCAGGAACGTCAGCCACCGAAGGAACTTCACCACGTCCGCATCGGCGGAATTCAGAAGGTACTGGTGCAATCGGTAGGGCGTGGTCCGGTCGGCAGTGAGCCACACCGCACCCTGCTCGCTCTTGCCGAACTTGCCGCCATCGGCCTTGGTGAGCAGCTGCGCCGTCACGCCGAACGAGGCAGCCGGCGTGTCGCCTTCGCGCGCACCGCAGCGCCGGATGAGATCGATGCCGCTGACGATGTTGCCGAACTGGTCGCTCCCGCCGAGCTGCACGGTGCACTGCTGCGTGCGATGGAGGTGGAGGAAGTCGTACGCCTGAAGGATCATGTAACTGAACTCGGTGTAGCTGATCCCCTGCTCACGGCTGTTGAGACGGCTCGCCACCGAGTCACGCACGATCATCTGGTTCACGCTGAAGTGCTTGCCCACATCCCGGAGGACCTCGATGTAGCCGAGGCCGCCGAGCCACTCGCCGTTGTCGACGACGACAGCCGCGCTCGGACCCGTGAAGTCGAGCATGCGCTCGAAGATCCGTCGTTGGCCAGCGATGTTGGCCTTCACCTGATCCGGATCGAGCAGCTGCCGTTCCGCGCTCTTGCCGCTCGGATCACCGATCAGCCCAGTGCCGCCGCCCACGACGACGATCGGACGATGCCCCGCACGCTGCCAGTGCGCGAGCAGCTTCAGCGCGACGAAGTTGCCCAGCGTGAGGCTGTCGGCCGTCGGATCGAATCCGCAGTAGGCGGTCCGTGACCCGCCGGCCAGGTGGGCCTCGATCCCCTCGCCCGCCGTCTGGGAGAGCATGCCGCGCCAACGAAGTTCATCGAGGAAGGGCTGAGCCATGCGTCTATTGATAGAGGAACCTCGTCGTTCATGCGATGAGCATCAGCATTACCGGACAAGGTTGGCTTCGGGATGACTGACCCGCACCAACCCGGGCTACGCCGCGCGCGAAGCAGATTCCATCGTCACCGCCCTTGCAGGGCGGCGCATGACCCGCTAGCCTGCGCGACTCACAATTCAGTACCGCACGAACTACTGCGCACCTCTTGCTGTCCGGCAAGGGGCCCCGAGACCGGTGGAGGTCTGGCGTGGTGGGAGGTTCAAACGATGGCAAAGAAAGTCACAAAGGTCTTCAAGATCATGGCCCCCGGCGGCAAGGCAACCCCTGCCCCGCCGCTCGGTCCCGTCCTTGGCGCCAACGGCGTCAACCCCGGCCAGTTCATCACCAAGTTCAATGATGCCACGCGTGAGCTGAATGGCCGCGTCGTCGGATGCATCGTCACGGTCTACGGCGACCGAACCTTCGACATCGAGATCAAGTCCAGCCCGGCCAGCGAGCTGATCAAGGCTGAACTGAAGCTCGAGAAGGGTTCGGGCGAGCCCAACACCAAGAAGGTCGGCAAGATCACGCAAGCCCAGCTTCGCAAGATCGCCGAAGGCAAGATGAAGGACATGAACGCCGCGACGGTCGAAGCCGCCATGCGGGTGATCGCAGGCAGCGCACGCTCAATGGGCGTGACGGTGGAGAACTGAACCCATGGCCAAGAAGGTCGTCATCGGACACTCGAAGCGCGTGCGCTTCAACAACGATCGCCTCGTTTCGCAGGCGCTCGCCCCCAGCGACGCCGTCAAGGCGCTGCGCCAGTACAAGGCCCCCAAGTTCGACCAGACGGTGAACGTGGTGGTGCACCTGGGCATCGATCCCAAGGCCGCCGACCAGGCGCTGCGCGGCTCGATCGCGTTCCCCAAGGGCGTCGGCAAGAGCGCGCGCGTCGTCTGCTTCTGCAATGCTGACAAGGTCGCTGCGGCCAAGGCTGCCGGCGCCATCGAGGCAGGCGCCGACGAACTCGTCGCCAAGATCGAAGGCGGCTGGATGGACTTCGATGTCGCGGTCGCCAGCCCCGACATGATGCGCGTGGTCTCCAAGCTCGGCAAGGTGCTCGGCCCCAAGGGCCTCATGCCCAGCCCCAAGGCTGGCACGGTCGCCGCTGACGTGGTCAACGCCGTCAAGGAATATGCGGCCGGCAAGACCGAGTATCGCAACGATGACGGCGGCAATGTCCACTGCATCATCGGGAAGATGAGCTTCAAGGACGAAGACCTCGCCGAGAACCTGAACCACTTCATCCAAGTCATCACCAAGGCCAAGCCTGCCTCGGCCAAGGGCACCTACATCCGCAAGTGCGTCATCGCCGCATCGATGAGCCCTGGCATCCAGGTCGCCCTCTGAGCCCCGAAGGAGCACACCCATGAGCAAGACCATCAAGGACATGATCGTCCGTGAGTACAAGAAGCGCTTCACGGGCGTCGAAGGCGCCGTGCTCGTCGAGCTGCGCGGCATGGCCGGCACCGACAACACCGGGCTTCGCCTGAAGATGCACGCCAAGCAGGTGCGCGTCACCGTCGTCAAGAACGCGCTGGCGCGCAAGGCCTTCGAGGGCACCGCCCTCGAGGTCCTCGCCCCCGGCCTGAGCGGTCCAACCGCAGTCGTCTACGGCGGCGAGTCAGTCGTCGGCATCGCCCGAGATCTCGTCAAGATGGCCAAGGACCAGGAATCGCTCGTCCTCAAGGGCGCGTGCATCGATGGCACCTGGTTCGGCGGCGACGCCGGCGTCAAGCGCCTCAGCGAATTCCCCACCAAGGAAGAAGCGCAGGCCAAGGTCGTCACCCTCGTCCTGTCCCCCGCTCGCAAGCTCATGGGTGCCGTCAAGGGCCCGGGAGGCCGCGTGATGGGCATCGTCAAGGAGATCGAGTCCCGCCTCGAGAAGGGCGAGACCATCGCAGCCAACGCTGGCTGATCCACACAGACCACATCAACCGCTGACCACTGGCCCCTCGGGGTTAAAAGCGCGGCGTTCGCGCTCCTCTGGAAAGCACGATTTGGAGAGTTCACCATGTCCGAGACCGAAACCAAGACGTTCGAAGCGAAGATCACCCAGCTGGGCGACTCGATTGCCTCCCTCACCCTGAAGGAAGCCGTCGACCTGGCTGATTACATGAAGAACAAGTACGGCATCGAGCCCGCCGCCGGCGGAGCGGTCGTGATGGCTGGCGGCGGTGGCGAAGCTGCCCCGGCTGCCGCTGCGCAGACCGAGTTCGACGTCGTCCTGGAAGGCTGCCCGGCCGACAAGAAGATCGGCGTCATCAAGGCCGTCCGCGAAGCGACCGGCCTGGGTCTCGCCGAAGCCAAGGCCCTCGTCGATGGCGCCCCCAAGGCCATCAAGGAGAAGGTCGAGAAGGCCGAAGCCGACAAGGTCAAGGCTGCCCTCGAGGCCGCCGGCGCCAAGGTCGCCGTCAAGTGACCTCCGGCTGGCCCCCGGCCAGCTTGCCAACCCTGCATCGAGCCAGGCGCCCCGGATCCCGGGGCGCCTGTGCCGTTTTGGGGCCCTCAGCCCCAAGGTCCGGGGCCCCGCCCCGGCAACCCCCCCAAGTTGCAAAAATGACGGCATTCCCCCTATACTCCGGGACTTGGCGTTTGGACCCAATAGCACGATGAGGCCGTTGCGGGCAGGTTGCGTAGTCAACCTTGTTCCGCTCGTTGCTCTCGAGGTGCAGGTCCTGCGTCGCGCGCACCCCAACGAGTGAACGACAACATGGCGAACAAGAACGTGCGTGACTTCTCCAAGCGCGGCGATGCCGTCGCAGTCCCTGCCCTCGATCGCGTCCAACGCAACGCGTACGAGCGCTTCCTCCAACTGGGCAAGGACCCCGCCGACCGAGATGCGCTCGTGGGCCTTGAGAGCCTGCTGCGCGAGGTCTTCCCCATCGCGAGCTACGACGACTCGATGAAGATCGAGTATGTCCACTACTACTTCGGGCAGCCGCAGCACACGGAAGACGAGTGCCGCGAGCTCCGCCTCACCTACGGCATGCCGCTGCGCGTGAAGTTGCGCATGACGCGCGAAGGCAGCGCGGAAGTCATCGAGGAGGACATCTACCTCGGCGACATCCCGATCATGCTTCGCGGCGGCGAGTTCATCGTGAACGGTGCCGAGCGCGTGATCGTTTCGCAGCTTCACCGCTCCCCCGGCGTCGACTTCTCCATCGCCAGCTCGATCGGCGACCGCCCGCTCCATTCGGCGCGCATCATCCCTGAGCGCGGTTCGTGGCTCGAGCTCGAGGTGAACAAGAAGGATGTCCTGGCGATGCGCATCGACCAGAGCACCAAGCTCGCTGCGACCACCTTCCTGCGCGCGCTCGACGAGCGCTTCGGCTCGACCGAGACCATCCTCAAGGCCTTCTACGACGTCGAGGATGTCCGCGTCGAGAAGATCAAGCCCGAGTTCTATTCCGCAGAGCTCATCGTCGACAGCGACACCGGCGAGGAGCTCTGCAAGGTCGGCGTGCCCTTCGGCGAGAAGACCGCCGAGATCCTGCGCCAGAGCGCCAAGGTCCTCAAGTCGGTCCGCTGCATCGTCAACCCCGGCGACCCGCTGATCCTCAACACGCTCGCCGAAGAGCGCCTGGACTTCCTGGCCGAGGCGACCGAGCACGAGGCCGCCCTGCTGCGCATCTACGGCCGCCTCCGTCCGGGCAACCCGCCGCAGATCGACAAGGCGCGCGACCTCTTCAACGAGAAGTTCTTCGACGACAACCGCTACCGCCTCGGCCGCGTCGGTCGCTTCCGCATCAACCGCAAGTTCGAGGATGATCCGGCCTACAAGGTCGTGGGCGAGAAGGCCGACAAGGCCATGTGCCTGCGTGCCGAGGATTTCCTCGCCGTGATCCGCTACATGCTCGAACTGCGCAAGCCGATCGAGAGCAGCAAGCGAAGGGCGCATGTCGATGACATCGACCACCTTGGCAACCGCCGCCTGCGCACGCTCGATGAGCTGTCGGTCGAGGAGATGCGCAAGGGCTTCCTCAAGCTCAAGCGCACCGTGCAGGAGCGCATGAATGTCAAGGACCCGACCGACACGGCGGTCAAGATCGCGGACCTCGTCAACACCAAGAGCGTGTCGAGCGCGATCGAGTTCTTCTTCGGCCGAAGCGAGCTCTCGCAGGTGGTCGACCAGACGAACCCGCTGTCGATGCTGGTCCACGAGCGTCGCCTCTCGGCCCTCGGCCCGGGCGGCCTCAACCGCAAGCGCGCCGGCTTCGAAGTTCGTGACGTGCACATCTCGCACTACGGCCGCATCTGCCCGATCGAGACGCCGGAAGGCACCAACATCGGCCTCATTGCGAGCCTGAGCATCTACAGCAAGGTGGACAACTACGGCTTCCTGCTCACCCCCTACCGCGTCATCAAGGGCGGCAAGGCCAGCGGCGACACGGCGTACCTGCGTGCCGACGAGGAGCTCAAGCGCGTGCTGGCTCCCAGCGACACGCTGAACCCCGAAGGCCGCATCGTCGGGGACATGGTCCTGGCACGCAAGAACGGCGAACTCGTCGAGGTCGAGAAGGCCGAGGTCGAGTACTCCGACGTCAGCCCAAAGCAGATCGTCGGCGTGTCGGCCAGCATGATCCCCTTCCTCGAGCACGACGACGCCAACCGCGCGCTCATGGGCTCGAACATGCAGCGCCAGGCCGTACCGCTGGTCAAGGTCGACCCGCCGTGCGTGGCGACCGGCATGGAACGGGTCGCGGGCGCGGCAAGCGGCATGGTCATCCGTGCCGAGCGTGGCGGCCAGGTGACCTTCGTCGACTCGGAGCGCATCATCATCGACAACGCCGATGAGTATGTGCTCCGCAAGTTCGTCGGGCTCAACGAGCGCACCTGCCAGAACCAGAAGCCGGTCGTGAAGCCCGGCCAGAGGGTGCGCAAGGACGAGATCATCGCCGACGGTGCAAGCACCCACATGGGCGAGCTCTCGATCGGCAAGAACGCCCTCGTCGCCTTCAACACTTACGACGGCTACAACTTCGAAGACGCCATCGTCATCAACGAGCGCATCGTGCGCGACGATGTGTTCACCTCGATCCACATCGAGTCGTTCGAGGTCGAGATCCGCGACACGAAGCTCGGCCGCGAGGAGTTCACGGCGGATATCCCGAACGTGAGCGAGAAGCAGCTCTCGAACCTCGACGAGAACGGCGTCATCCGCGTCGGCACGCGCGTCGGCCCCGGCGACATCCTCGTCGGCAAGGTCAGCCCGAAGAGCAAGAGCGAGCTCACCCCAGAAGAGAAGCTCCTGCACGCGATTTTCGGTCGCGCAGGCGAGGACGTGAAGAATGACTCGCTCGAGGTTCCCGCGGGCACTGAGGGCATCGTGATCGGCGCCAAGCGGTTCAGCCGCCGCACGCACCAGAGCGAGGACCAGAAGAAGCAGCTCAAGAAGGACATCGCTGCCTACGAAGCATCGATGGAACGCAAGATCGTCGATCTCTTCCGCCAGATGGCCACCGAGATCAACCGCCTGAC
>VGXJ01000028.1 GCA_016873375.1 Phycisphaerae bacterium | reverse complement strand
ACCTCTACACCCCGACGTTCACGAGCTTCTTCATCGGGTTCCGGGTCGCCAGGACTCCGTAAGTTTCCTTTACCCTTCTTCTCTTTTTCATCTACCGTTTCGGCATCAGATTGACTGGCATGGGAGCTAACGGTTGGGCGCGAGATGCTGCTGCATCGTTGGTATGCATCGCGTTCGCGAGGGCAACACGCAGTACGGAAACAGTACGGAAGTACGGAGAAACAACTGGATCAAACGAGACAGTTGCCGTAGGCTCAACCGCGTTGGTAGAGCCGCAAAGGCCTTTTGGTTGACAGTGTGCGTTGTTCGACGCGACTTCCATGCCGAATGTCGCGAGTTCGAATCTCGTCGCCCGCTTTCTCCCAGCCATCTCAGAACCCGCCGGGGACGGCCGTAGACCTGCATCTTCACGAAACCCTAACGCATTTTCAGAGGAACTGACGCGGAGCGGGGGTATGTTCATTTCGCCGCCAAGGTGTTCGTCGGCGATGTCCCCTCCCTCTCCCTTTCCATCATGAGGATTCTTTCCATGTACCGCATTGCAACGTGCGCTCTCGCGGCCCTCGTGGCGTCGACCGCTTCGGCCTCGCTCTCGGCCGGCGCGGTCGCGATCGTCAGCTTCCAGGCCTCTGGCGTCCCGACCGACAGCATCGCCTTTGCCGCCCTCGTCGATCTGGCCCCCGGCACGGTCCTGTACTTCACCGACAACGGCTGGACCGGCACGGGCTTCCGTGGCGTGTCGAGCACCGACAGCGATGGCAACGAAAACCTGATGAGGTACACCGTCGGCGCCAACGGTCTCGCCGCGGGCACCATCATCAGTTCGATCTCGACCAATGCCAGCGCTGGCGTGTGGACGCTCACGGGCCCCGTTGGCACGGGCACCTCTGCGTATGCGCAGCTCTCGCTCTCGTCGACCGGCGATCAGGTCACCGTGTTCACGAGCACCAACACCACGAACCCGATGTTCGACGGCTACACGGCGCTCTGGAACTTCGACAACACCGGCGCGTATGAGAACGCCACCTCGTCCTCGAGCGGCAGCCTCGCTCCCGGCCTTGGCTTTGGTTCGGCGACGCTGCTCTCAGGCGGCCTGAACTACGCCCAGTTCAACTTCGCTGCCTTCAGCAGCGGCACCGCCCAGGAGTGGGCCGCCCGCTTCTCGGATGCGGCGAACTGGATCACCGGCACCGCCACGACCAGCACCGCCGATGGCTCGTTCTCGGTGGTTCCGGCTCCCGGCGCCATTGCCCTTCTGGGCGTTGCTGGCCTGGCCAGCCGTCGCCGTCGCTGAGCTCAGCATCTCGGCCTCAACACACAGCGGCCCCGTCCATCTGGACGGGGCCGTTGTCGTTGCGAGATGCAGGGTGCCGCGGGCCATCAGCCGCGTGCTTGAAGGATCACTTCGCGGCCAACAGCCGCTCGACATACTTGATGTCGTGCGTGGCATTCACGAATTGCGGCTCGCGCAGGAGCCGCATGTGCAGCGGGATCGTGGTCTTGATCGGGCCGACCTTGAACTCCTTGAGCGCGCCGAGCGAACGCTGGATGCAGGTCGCGCGGTCCGGCGCATGCACGATGAGCTTTCCCACCATGCTGTCGTAGTTGGGTGGCACGCGGTAGCCCGCGCGCACATGGCTGTCCATGCGGATGCCTGGGCCGCCGGGCGGCGCCCACGTTTCGACGAGGCCGGCCTGCGGCATGAAGTTGCGATCCGGGTCCTCGGCATTGATCCGGAACTCGATCGCGTGGCCGTTGATGCGGATGTCTTCCTGGCGGTAGGGAAGTACTTCCCCCGCTGCCACGCGGATCCCGGTCTGCACGATGTCGACGCCGGTGATCGCCTCGCTGATGGGATGCTCCACCTGCACGCGGGTGTTCACCTCCAGCATGTAGAAGTTCTGATCCTGGTCCATCAGGAACTCGCAGGTCGCCGCGCCGCAGTACTTGGCGTTGCGGATGAGCGCCGCCGCGCTTGCGCAGACGCGGTCGCGCTTGGCGGGATCCACGCCCGGGGCGGGGGCTTCCTCGATCAGCTTCTGGTGACGACGCTGGCTGCTGCAGTCGCGCTCGTACAGGTGGATCGAATTGCCATGGTTGTCGCCGATCACCTGCACCTCGAAGTGGCGAGCCTGCTCGAGGTACTTCTCGACGTAGACCATCGGGTTGCCGAAGGCCGCCGCGGCTTCCTGCCGGGCACTGTCGACGCCAGCACGCAGTTCGGCCTCGTCACGCGCGATGCGCATGCCGCGACCGCCGCCGCCGCCCGCCGCCTTCACGATGACTGGATAGCCAATGTCAGCAGCAACCTTCACAGCTTCTTCGAGGTCCTCGATGCCGCCATCGGTGCCCGGGAAGATCGGCGTGCCGCTCTGCTTGGCCATGCGCTTGCAGTTGACCTTGTCGCCGAGCAGGTTCATGGCCTCGGGGCTCGGACCGATGAAGGTGAATCCCGAGTCGCGCACGACCTCGGCGAAGTGGCTGTTCTCGCTCAGGAAGCCGTAGCCAGGATGGATGGCATCGGCATGAGTGAGTTCAGCCGCAGCAATGATGCGGTCGATGCGGAGGTATGAGTCCTTGGATGGGCCCGGGCCGATGCAGACCGTGCGATCGGCCTGTTCGAGCCAGGTGCCGCCGGCATCGGCTTGGCTGTGCACACAGACGGTCTCGACACCGAGCTCACGGCAGGCACGGATGATCCGCAGCGCGATCTCGCCTCGGTTGGCGATCAGGATTCGTTTGAACATGATGGTGGTTCCGCCCGGTCAGGACGGCTTGATCAGGAAGAGCTTCTGGCCGAACTCGACGGGCTGGCCGCTCTTGACCAGGATCTTGTGGATGGTGCCGGACTTCTCGGCCTTGATCTCGTTGAAGATCTTCATGGCCTCGACGAGGCAGACGATCGACTCGGGGCCGACCTGTGTGCCGACCTGCGCGAACGGCGGCTTGTCCGGGCCGGGCGTGGCGTAGAAGGTGCCCACCATTGGGCTTTCGACGGCGATGCAGCCGGCATCGTCGTCGGCCTTGGGGGCTGTGGGGGCGGGCGCTGCAGCGGCAGGAGCGACCGAAGGAGCTGGGGCAGCCAGAAGCGCGGCGGCCGGGGCGGCAGCGGGCGCGGTCAAGACCACAGGCTTGCCTCCGCGCTTGACGGTCACGGTCTCTTCACCATCCTTGAGGTCCAGTTCGGTGAGGTCGTTCTCGACCATCAGGCGGACCAACGACTCGAGCTTGCGAATATCGATCATGTTGGGGCGGAAGTGTATCGATCTTGCTGCGATCAGGCGGTAAATCGACCCGCTTGGCGGCGGGACAGCCCACGGGGCCACCGCCTGGGCGGGCCCAGCGGCCTATCGCAGGGGCTTGAACGCCCGCGGCGGCCCGAGGATCTCGGACATCAGGATCGCCTGGCGCGCGCCCTGGCGCGACCTGAGCAGGCCAGCCACCGACTCGGCCATCGCCCCACGCTCGTGCCGACGCGCCGTCGGTGCGGACGATGTTTCGCCCGCGGCGGCCGGTGCAACCCGCGCAACCGGAGCAGCCGGTGCCCCCGAGGCTGCGACCGCGGGGGCCGAAACCTGTGCCGGTGCAGGGGCGGTTCGCTCGATGCCTGCCGCGCGAAGCGCTTGGCCGATGACCGACTGGACTTCAGCGCGCACCCCATCGACCGCAGCCCGCACACCGGCGAGTGAATTCCGCGCATCGTTGCTTTCATCGTCTTCGCCCTCTTGCGAGGCGGCCTCGGGATCGAACTCGTCACTGACCGGCGGCGGAGGCGCTGCTGCAACCACGGACCGCTGCGACACGCCGCCGGGCGGCAGCAGCTCCGCAGGGAACCCCCGCGCGGGGAACTGATTGATGACATCGCGCGCTTCGGCGAGCCCGATGTTGCAGATCGCCCGCAGAGCCATCACCGCCTCGACCATGTTGCCTTGCTCGATCAAGCGCGCGACCGCAGTCGCCTGACCGGCATTCATGGGACGAACGCTGTTGACCTGCACGGGGCGCGTGCCGTCGAGCGAGGGCGAGGCTCCGACACCCGAACCTTCTCCGCGAATTGCGGCATCAGCTGCGGCCTGCTTCTCCTTGGCCTTCTTCGCGTAGTAGCCAGCCACCGCCTGGAAGACGGCGATCAGGATGAAGATGACGATCGACTGCGTCACGGCTCACGGATCCTAGCCTGCAGTCGGCTCGCAGCGTGGCGCGACGATCGGCCGCAGGTTGCCGCCGACCCGCTCAAAGGCCACGCCGAATCCCGCGCCGAGCGCGGCCTCGCCGAGCACGGACTCGCGTGGCCCGCTTGCCCTCAGGCGACCCGCTTCCATCCACCAGACCTCATGCGCCAAGGCATCCGCCAGCGCCAGGTCGTGCAGTACCACCAGCACCAGGCTTCCCGCGCTGGCCAGGCATTGCAGCGCACCAGCCACACGGTGCTGTTCGGAGAGGTCCATGGCGTTGAGGGGCTCATCGAGGATGAGCAAGCCGCCCGGGTCGTGCTGCGCGAAGGCACGCGCCAAGACCACGCGCTGCTGCTCACCGCCGGAAAGCGCCGCGAACGGCCGATCCACCAGTTCGCGCACGGCCAGGGCATCGATGGCGCGCTCGACATGCTCAGTGGATCGCGGCAGGACGGCGCCGGCCAGGCCGATCACCTCGCGCGCCGTGAAATCGGCGGCCACGAGCGGTCGCTGCGCGACGTAGGCGACGGAGCGCGCTCGATCGGCTGCGGAACAGCTCGTGAGCTCACGCCCCCTCCACACGACCCAGCCTGAGCGCCGGCCTGCATGCACACCAGCGAGCGCACGCACCAGCGAACTCTTGCCACTGCCGTTGCGACCGATCACCGCCACGATACGGCCAGCGGCTGCGCTGACGGTGACTCCTCGCACCGCTTCGCGCGCGCCGTGCCAGACGGACAGGTCATCGATGACCAGGCTCATGTGCCGCGCCCCCCTTGCCGCCGCAGCACCCACAGGAAGATGGGCCCGCCGAGGATCGCCGTGACGACCGCCACCGGCAGTTTGCCCGCACCCGGCAGAGGCACGGCAAGTCGCAGGGCATCGGCTGCAATCAACAGGGCCGCGCCAAGCACGGGCGACGCCACGACCAGCCCGCGGTGCCCTGCGCCCAGCATGAGCCGCGCCACATGCGGCGCGACGAAGCCCACGAAGGCGATCGGCCCGCAGAGCACGACGCTCGAACCCGCCAGCGCACCGCTGAGCACGACGAGTCGCCAGCGCAGCCCCGAAAGATCGACCCCTAGGCTCATCGCTTCGTCGTCGGCGGTGCATGCTGCATCGAGCCAACGCGCTCGCACGACCGACCACCAACTGACTGCAGCGAGCAGAGCCGCGCCCACCACGAGCGGCACACGCTCAGGCAGTTCGGGAATCCGCCCCATGGCCCACGCCATCAGATCCCCCCGTGATGACGGCGGCATCAGGTACTGCACGAGGATCGTGAGCGCACCCGCCACGCTCGCCACGACCACGCCGGCCAGCAGCAAGGTCACGGGATCGATCGCACCATGCCTGCGGCCCGCAGCCACCACCACAATCAGCGCAAGCGCGGATCCGATGGTGGCCGCCGCCATGCCGCCATCGGCTACGACCCACGCTGCACCCCAACTCGCCGCCAATGCGCCCATCGAGATGGCAAGGCCGGCGCCTGATGAGAGCCCAAGCACGAAGGGCGAGGCCAGTGGGTTACGAAGGAGCGCTTGCAGCAAGACCCCCGACAGTCCGAGACTCGCGCCCGCCACGGCGGCACTAGCGAGCGCGCCCAATCGAAGATCCACGATGTCGGTGCTTGGCCATGCCCAGCCACGCGCGCCGAGCATGAGTCGAAGCACCACCGCGATCGCCGCAACCGCCACGATGAGAAGCCACGATGCGGCTCGGAATCGTGCGACAGTCATCGCACTGCCCCCACCTGCGTGAGTGCCGCGCGCACACGCTCGAGACTCTCGCCCAAGGTGCCCGAGGGCACAAGCAAGGCATCATCATCAACGCTCACGATCACGGCGCCCGTGCGGAGCGCAAGCTCCTGCGTCCAAGGTGATGGTGCTGTGCCGATCGTGACCACCACCGCCGGCCTGATCGTGACCATCTCCTCCATGCCGAGGGTCTGCCAGGCTCCGGTGCCAAGCGCGTTGGGGACCGAGCAAGCGTCGAGGAATTCACCGAGGTAGGTCGATGGACCGAAGGCCAGCCGACCATCGCCAGCCTGCACCATGAGCACCGTGCGCGACGAGTCCCAAGGGATCGGCGCACACGCTCGATCCATGGCAGCAAGCAAGTCACCGGCGCGGGCAGCAAGGCGCGCATCACCCTGTTGGAGTGCCGCAGGGAGTTCGCGCACCATCGTGCGGATGTCCGCCAGCGTCGCCAGCGGCCAGGCATGGATCCGGGCCCCCAGCCGGGCGGCAACTCGCTCGAGCGAGCCATCGATCCCCTGCGCCGGTGGCTGAACCAGGATGACGCAGGGCTCGGCCAGCATGAGGGCCTCGGCATCGAGATCGAGCAACGACCCCACCACGGGGGCATCGGACACGCACCACGGGGTGCGCCCGACGAGATCATCGCCCGCACCGAGCGCGACGATCGTCGAGGTGATCGCAGGGCTCAGGCTCGCGGCGCCCTGGCAGCCATCCCGCGCACCGTCGCCGCAGGCGGTCAGCATGAGCACGAGGATTCCGCCAACGACCAAGCGCATTGGAGCGATACAGTACGGGCCACGATGCCCCTGCGCAGTGCGATCACCAGCCTCTTCCTCGGCGATGCGACGCCGACCACGGATGCCCCGCCGGCCGCCGGCGAACGCTCGATCCAGGTCCATCAGGCCGAGCCGATCAAGCCCGCCGAGGTCATGCAGCAGTTCGAGTCACAACTGGCGTCCCAAGCCGATGTGAACCGTCGCTTGGGCGAGCTCATCCGCCAGCTCGATGGCACGCTCTCCGCCCTGCCTGAGATGGCGCGCCAGCAGGCTCGCATGGTGGACACGCTGATCGACCAGGCCCAGCGCGCGAAGGACCGCGATGCTGCGCTGACCCGCGGCCTCAAGGAACTTGGTGAGGGCTCCGATCGACAGACCCAGGTGCTTGGCCTGGTGCAGCAGCAGCTGGACCTGCACAGCGAGACGAGTTCGCGCGTGGCCGAGATCCTTGGCGAGGCCCGCACCGCGCTGGGCGCCTTCAGCGCCACCAGCGAGCGGCACGCACGCAGCATCGAATCGCTTGCCGAGGCCACACGCCGCCGCACGATCCAGAGCGATCGACTGGAACGCCGTTTGCAGCTCTGGCTCGTCGTCACGACAGCGCTCTCGACGACGGCGCTTGTTTATGCGCTTGTGGTGGTCCTGCGCGATGCACCGCAGCCCCAGCCCGCCACCGCCCCCGTGACCCCGGTGGTCGTCACCGAGCCTAGCGTGACCAACGGGGCTGAATCGGCAGCAACGACCCAGGCCAACGCTCCCGCGGCGACCAACGGTGCGGCTGCAGCGCCCACCAAGCCCCCGATCAGCGCTCCTGATGCCACCAACGCAGGCTCGAGCGGCACCGCAACCGGGGAACCCGCCACGGTCGACCCAGTCGCCCCGGGTGCCCTGCGCGGCGGCTGGGGCGAACCGAACGAGCCGTGACGGGAGGGGTGTCGATGCCCCGCGCGAGGCAAGGGGTGAATCGAGCGATCCGCAGGTGAGGGTTCAGCTTACGCCCGCAACGGGGTTGCGAGGCCGGGGAACCCGCGTGAGACCGTTGGCCACGACTACGCCGTGGCAGGCATGAGCTGGCTCGATGCGATCGCGCGGTAGACGCCGCACCGCTCGATGAGCTCGGCGTGCGTGCCACGATCGATGACGCGCCCCTGGTCCATGACCACGATCCAATCAGCGGCAAGCACCGTGCTCAGTCGATGCGCAACAATGACCACGGTGCGGCCCTTGCCGAACTCGCGGATCGCATCATTGATCTGCCGCTCGCTGTCGGCATCGACTTGGCTTGTGGCTTCGTCCATCAGGAGCACGGCCGGATCACGCAGCGCGGCACGGGCGATCGCGATGCGCTGCCGCTGTCCGCCCGACAGGCTCATGCCCTGCTCCGCCACCGGCGTGTCGTAGCCCTGCGGCAAGGCACGGATGAACGCATCGGCATGCGCGCGCTGCGCCGCGACGATGATCGACTGTCGCGTCGTGCCCTCGCACCCTAAGGCGATGTTCTCGGCGATCGTGCCTTGCACGAGCACGGCCTCCTGCGAGACCACACCGACCTGCAAGCGCCATGAGCGCAGCGAGGCGCCATCAAGATCGATGCCATCGACCATCACGCGGCCCGTCGTGGGCACGAGCAAGCGTGGAATCAACGACAGAAGCGTGGACTTGCCGCAGCCATTGGGACCGACGATCGCGACATGCGCACCGACGGGAATGGTGAGGTCGATTCCGCGCAGCGTGGCGTGCTCGGCGCCGGGGTAGGTGAAGCCGACGCCGACAAGATCGATGGCGCGTGCAAGGCGCGCGACGTCACGGCCGCCATCGGCACCGGGCTCGGCCGCCGCGTCCAGGATCTCGCGGATCCGCTGCGCCGGCGCCTCGGCCGCCTGGATGTCGCTGACGAACGCCGTGAGGGGCCGGAAGCTGCCCGCTGCCACGGCCAGGCTGCCGAGCGACATGAGGAACCGATCGAGCTGCATGCGACCGGCCAGCAATTCGCGCCCGGCAATGAACACAAGCCCGAGCACCACGAGCACAGCCAGCAGTTCCATGAGTGGACTCGCAAGGCTGCGTGCTTTGCGCAGCTTGAGTTCATTGCGCAGGACACCATCGTTCGCGCTCGCAAAGCGCCGCGCCATGTCGGGCTCGGCCGTGGCGGCCTTCACCGAGCGAAGCCCCTGCAACGCTTCGTTGGTCACCAGAAGCAGGCGCTGCTGCGCCTCGAGCGTGCCGCGCATGCCACGATTGATGCGCTTGCCAAGCCGGCGAAGGGTCCAGGCCAACGGCGGACCCGCGACGATCGCGGCAAGCACGATGCGCCAATCGAACCAGATCGCCACAGCCAACGCGGACAGGCCCTTGGTGACGTGCGCCAGCGAGCGGTTCGTGAGCGCGACCAACCCGCCATACAGCTCGCTGCAGTCGCGCAGGATCCGCGTGGTGAAGTCACTCGGTCCGCGGGCCACGACCTGCGCGAGCGGCAGGCGGATCGCCGCGTCGAACGCCCGTTGCCGGGCCGCGGCCACGATCCGCGTGACCATCGTGAGCGTGAGGTACTGGTGCAGGAAGTTCGCAGCAGCACCAATCACCGTCAGTGCCGCCAACCCCAGCAGCACGACCACGAGGCTTGCGTCCGTCGACTCCGGCAAACGCTCGAGCAGCCACGGGGGCACCTGCAGCCACGCACCCTTCGCGTTGTGGTCGCGAGCGATGCCCGCCAGGCCCTTGGCATCCTCGCCCAGCATGAGATCGAGGACCGGCAGCGCGGCACCGAGGCCGGCCGCGATGCCCAGCCCGCTGACGACCGCGCACGCCAAGGCACCCGCCAGCGTCCACGGCGTGGCCAGCAGCTCTCGGGCAAAGGTCCAGTACGCCTTCATGGGATTGATGCCACCTTACACGCCCTCGAACTGGGCGAGGGACTCCCAGAATCCCGGCCAGCTCTTGGCAACGCACGCAGGGTCATCGATCGCTATGCCGGGACGGACAAGGCCAAGCGTCGCCAGACTCATGGCCACGCGGTGGTCACGATGCGCGTGCAGGGTGACCGGGCGTTGATGCCGGGAGGATGGATCGATGACCAGTGCATCATCGCTCGCCCTGACCGTGCACCCAAGCGCACGGAGTTCCGAGGCCATCGCTCCGATCCGATCGCTCTCCTTGACGCGCAGGGTGTGCAGCCCCGTGATGGTCGTGGTCCCTGATGCAGCTGCAGCTACGGCAGCGATCGCGAGCGCGCCATCGGGCCAGCGTGATGCATCGACCGTGATTCCGCGCAGTGCCCCCCCGCACTCGATGGCCGTCCAACCATCGATGCTCCGTTCACGAGCGCCCATGGCCACGAGCGCATCGATGGCCCCGCGATCGGGCTGTGATGTGGTTCGCGGGAGCCCCGGCACCGTGACGCGCATGCCGGGAACGAGCGCGGCGGCAGCCAGCGGATAGACCGCGCTGCTCGCATCGGGTTCGACCGTGATATCCGCGCCGCACAGGGGCGCCCGCTGCACGGTCACCCCAGCCAACGTGCCGCCCGGAGCTCGCTCGACACTGATCGGCACCCCCGCGCGCGCAAGCACACCGATCGAGAGTTCGAGGTACGACGGGCTGGTGGGCGGCTCGGTGAAGACGACCTCCAGACCATGTTCGAGCCATGGCCCGATGAGCATGACCGCGCTGATGAACTGGCTGCTGCTGGTAGCCCCCACCGCGAGCGTGCTGCCGAACAGCTGCGTACCACCCATGGCAACGGGCAGTCGGCCAGCCGACTCCGTCCAACGAATCGACGCACCGAGCGACGCCAGCATCGCAATGCCCTCGGCGACGGGGCGCTCGCGCATGCGCGCGCTGCCATCGATCACGATCGGGCGATCCGCGAGGGCGGCGAACGCGGCCATGAAACGCGTCGGAGTCCCTCCGTCGCCCAGGTTGACGCTGCTGCCGCCACGAGGGCGGCCGGCGCATCCGACCACCGTGAGTTCGTCGGGGGCCGTCCACGATGCTCGGACGCCGCAGTCCGAGAGTGCCGCCACGAAGGATGTGGTGTCCTCCGATGCCAGTGCGCCGCGGAGCACGCTTTGGCCCTCGGCGAGCGCAGCCAGCATGAGCCAGCGATTGGTCAGGCTCTTGCTGCCGGGTATGCGGGCGACGACATCTCGCCCCGAGGTTGCCGGACGGACTGCCCGCGCCGTACCCGTCACCGCTCAGGCGCCTTCCCTGCGGAAGACAGCCACGATGTCATCGACTGGGATCACGAAGAGGCGGTTGTCGCCCTCGAAGTCGACCGGAATGCCGTGCCGCGGATTGAAGAGAACGCGGTCGTAGCGCTTGATCGGGTAGTCCTCGTCGCGCTCGACCTGCGCGCTGACGGCGACCACGCGGCCGGTGAGCGTTGGGATCTCGATCTTGTCGGGAAGATGGATCCCGACCTTGGTGATCTTCTTGTCCTCATCCTTGCGGATCAGCACACGCTTGCCGACGGGTTCCACCGTTTCCAGGCGTGCTGCGGGGGGCGTCGGCTTGCTCGACATGCCGTGAGGATAGGCGAACGGCGCTGGCGGCTGCTAGAACACCCGCATGCCAGACCGGATCCGCCAGATCGTGCGCGACGTGCCCGACTTCCCCAAGCCAGGCATCGTGTTCAAGGACATCACGCCCGTGCTGCGAGATCCTGCCGGTCTGGCGCTCTCCATCGAGTTGATGGCGAACCCGTTCCGCAATATGCATGTGGACGTGGTGATCGGCCCAGAGAGCCGCGGCTTCATCTTCGGTACGGCGATCGCGCAGAGCCTCAACGCCGGCTTCGTGCCGGTGCGCAAGCCCGGCAAATTGCCGTGGCGCAAGCGTTCGGTGCGCTACGCGCTCGAGTACGGCCACGATGAACTTCAGATGCACGAGGATGCGATCTCGCCGGGCATGCGCGTGCTGCTGGCGGATGACCTGCTGGCGACTGGGGGCACGCTTCGTGCTTCCGCGGATCTCGTCCACGCCTGCGGTGGTCAGGTGGTCGGGGCAACGGTCCTGATCGAACTCGAGGGGCTGGGCGGCCGCGCTGCGCTTGGCGACCTGGCGGTCTCGAGCGTTCTGCGGTACTGATCTCAGTTCGTCCGGGGCATCGCTGCGATCTATACTCGCAGGATGAGCAGCCTCTCCCCCGCTTCGACCGCCGACAGCCTCTCCTCGACCGATCCCCTGATGCTGGTCGATGTCGACCATGTCCGGTTCTACGTCGGCAACGCCAAGCAGGCCGCC